>CAZBFS010000147.1:0-4661 GCA_964491215.1 uncultured Proteiniphilum sp. | reverse complement strand
TTTCTCAAAGAAGCGTTCGATATCCCTGCGGGCCATCGTCCCCAGCTTCTTGAGTAATTCACCCTTGTGGCCGATGACAATTCCTTTTTGGGTATCGCGCTCCACCAGTATGATAGCCCTGATCCGGATGATATCCTTCTCATCCAGAAACTCCTCCACCAGGATCTCAATGGCATAGGGAACCTCTTTCTGGTAGAGCAGGAGTGCTTTCTCACGGATGATCTCCGCCACGAAGAAACGAGCCGGCTTATCGGTCAGCGCATCCTTCTCGAAATAGGGGGGTGACTCGGGCAGCAGTTCCAGTACTCGTTTCTGCACAAAGTCCACGCTGAAGTTGTTCAACGCAGAGATGGGATAGATCTCAGCCTTGGGCAGGAGTGCCTGCCAGCGCAACACCAGTTGCTCCAGCTCCTCCTGGTTTGTCTGGTCAATCTTGTTGATCAGCAGCAGTAGTGGCAAATCCAGTTGTTGAACCTTTGCTAGGAACTCATCATTCTTGTCTATCTTCTCCACCACATCGGTCACGTAGAGCAGCACGTCGGCATCCTGCAGGGCTGATAGCGAGAAGGTGAGCATCTGTTCCTGCAACTTGTAGTTGGGACGCAACACACCCGGCGTATCGGAATAGACCACCTGATAATCTGGTGTGTTCACAATGCCGATGATCCTGTGGCGGGTGGTCTGCGCCTTGGCGGTGATGATTGAGATTTTCTCTCCCACCAGGCGGTTCATCAGGGTGGATTTCCCCACATTGGGATTTCCCACGATGTTGACAAACCCGGAACGATGCTTCTTTTGTTCCATTTTTATTATTTCTTTGCTGTTGCTTTTGTTCCGTCGTATCCCCATTTCAGGTAGACACTCCCCCAGGAAAAACCGGCACCAAAAGCGGTCAGGATGATGTTATCTCCCTTTCGCAGCTGCCGCTCCCATTCCCAGAGACAAAGGGGAATCGTACCGGCACTGGTATTCCCATAACGTTCGATGTTGACCATCACCTTGTCACGTGCCACACCGGTACGCTCCACGGTTGCATCGATGATACGCATATTGGCCTGGTGAGGTACCAGCCAGTCCACATCTGCAGCCGTCAGGCTGTTTCGCTTCATGATGCTTTCCGATACCTCGGCCATCTTGGATACGGCATACTTGAAAACCACCTTACCGTCCTGGTAGACCGTATGTTCGTTCTTATCGATTGTCTCGTGACTCGCAGGGTACTTGCTACCGCCAGCCTTCATATGCAGCGGGTTATAGCCCACCCCATCGGAGTGCAGTTCCGCATCAATGACACCAAGCTCCTCATCGGTAGGTTCAATAAGTACCGCTGCGGCAGCATCACCGAAAAGCGGGCAGGTGGTGCGGTCAGTGTAGTTGGTGATGGCCGACATCTTATCGCCTGCCAGCAGGATGATCTTCTTATACTTTCCGGTCTTTATCAGGCCGTTGCAGATCTCGAGTCCGAATACGAAACCGGAGCAGGCCACCTCCATATCGAAGCAAAAGGCATTCTTTATGTTATTGTTCTCAGCCACTATTGATGCGGTGGAGGGGAAAAAGTGATCGGGCGTGGAGGTGGCGAAGATCACCGCATCCACCTCCTGGGGGTTGGTAACTGTTTTGGTGAGCAGATCAGCTACCGCCTTGCTGCCCAATACTGAGATACCCTGATGCTCACCTTTGAGAATTCGTCTCTCCTTTATTCCTACACGGGTCATGATCCACTCATCGGTGGTATCAACCATCCTGGAGAGCTCCTCGTTGGTGAGAATGTAATCCGGCAGACTGGCCGCGATACCTGTGATTACGGCATTCAATTGTCTCATCGTGTTCATATATGGGTTGCCTGAATAAAAAACCCTGAAAAACGATCAGGTTGTTTCAGGGTTTTTTCATGTATCACTAAGGGTTACTTATGCTGTCACCTCTTTTTCAATTGCCAGCTTACCTCTGTAGTAACCACATTCACCACATACGGTGTGGTAGATGTGCCATGCACCACAGTTGGGACATATAGCCATGGTAGGCAATTTCGCATGATCGTGTGCCCTTCTTTTACCTTGTCTTGCAGAAGACTGTCTTCTTTTAGGATGTGCCATTTTATTGTTTACTTTTACTATTTATATCAATCAATTTTCTTCAAAACTAAGCCCTTTCAGGGCATCCCATCGCGGATCTTGTGATTTTGAATCCTCTTCGCCAGCAAGCTCATCATCATCTGTTAGCTCCTCATCCGTTTCCTCCTCATCAGTGCTAACAGCCCTGTGTTTGCGCAGCTTGGAAGATACGGTGCGATTACATTCGCCTGCGGGGTGTACATGCTTGATCGGGATGCACAACGCGATAAACTCGTAAAGGAACCAGGCTATATTGATCTCTCCCTCCTCTTCGGGGATGACCACAATCTCATCGCTCTCTTCGGAATACTCCTTCCCGAACTTGACGATAAGCCGGTTTCGTGTATTCACCTCCTGGTTCATGTCATCCAGACAGCGTGTGCAGGGAACCTTTACCACCCCATTCAGTTCAAAATCGAACTCAAAGGTTGAAGAGGTTCGCTTCACGGTCACCGCCGCCCTCACATTCCCTTTCCTTACTTCTTCACCATCAATGGCTTCGAAGAATTTCCGGTCCAGTTCATACGCGAAGGTATGCACTCCGAAAGAAAGGTTTTTCAGGGAAATATTGTACAAACTGAATTTTGCCACGTTTTTCCTCAAAATAAAGCGGTGCAAAGATAGTAAATATTTCTTTACACTGCTTGTTTTTGTCAGATTTATTTACTTGTCGCCGACTGCCTCCAGCACGATGCGCTGCATCTCAACGTAGTGCTCTTCCATATTCTGCAACAGTTTGAACTGTGCTTTGGTACGCACAAGGTTGTGATCGGGAGATGCAATCTTGTAATAGGTATCACCATCGAGATAATCGGTAAAGAAACGAACGGTCTGCATGTAGGTCAACAGCTTCGCCCCGAATGCCAGATGTTCTATTTCCACCTCTGTCAGGAAGGAGGAGGCGTTTTGCAAATACCCTTTGGCATATCCTTCAAAGATCTCCAGATCCAACGACACATTGTCCGGGTTCCTGTCATCCTCCGCACCGGTGTTGGCACCGGTACGGATGAAATCACCGAAGTCTGAAAGCACATAACCCGGCATCACGGTATCCAGGTCCACCACACAGAGCACCTCATCATTTTTGTCGAACAGGATGTTGTTCACCTTCGTATCACAATGATTGGTCCTTTTGGGGAGTATTTCTTCGCGATGCATCCTTTCAGCCTTACACATCTCATCTGCTCTCGCTTCAATCTCTGCCACCAGAGAGGCAACCTCATTCAGTCGTCCCGCCCTGTCAGCTTCCACCGACTCGCGAAAGGATTGCAGCCGTACTTCCATGTTGTGAAAGTTGGGAATGGTCTCGAAGAGAGGTTCTCCCGGCAGGTCGGCCAGCATCTGTTGAAACGCACCAAAAGCCTGTCCTGCACGATAAGCAAGTTCAGGGTTGATTTCATCGTAGCTTTTGCTGTCAGCTATAAACAGCATCATGCGCCAGTAGTCACCTTTGCCGTCGCGATGATAGAGTGCTCCATCGAGTGCAGGAACCAGTGTCAGCACGCGTCGATCAATATCTGAAACACCTTTCTTTTCCAGTTTCTTGCGGATATGAGCGGTTACCCGTGCGATGTTTTGTTGCAATTGCTCCACATTGCGGAAGATCTGATGATTGATGCGTTGCAGCACATACTCCTTACTGCCCACAGCCACTTTGTAGGAATCATTGATGTGTCCTTTTCCCAGTGGTTTTATCTCTGGTTGATCTTTCTCTCCCACAAATCGGTAGACAATCTCATTCAGTTTCTCATTCATTATCATCTCTGTTTTTGTTTGTTTTATTGCTATTCCAGCTCCAGCAAACCGAAAAACTGCGGTGCATGAAAATCGGGAGCAGGCAGATCGATAGGGTTCCAGCTGATGTAATGAGGTTCAGCCGTTTCATCGCCGCACTTGTAAAAATTTGCCCGAATGGATTGACCGGAGAGCGACTCGTTGGGTGTAAACCCCATCGCTTCTTTCGGGATCTCCAGATATAACTGCCAGTCGGCCAGCTGTCGGTCACCCTCGTATCGGTGTTGAATCATGCTGTAACGAAGAATCGATGATATCACCCCGGTGAGTGGTTGAAACGACTCTCTCGACTCACGTTTGGTAGCCAGCAAGGCACCCAGAGCATTGCACTCAAAGTTCCGATAGGTACTCTCACCCTCACGTTGCATAAAGAACTCCACGCAACTGTCCTGCCAAACAGGGTCAAAGTCATGGGTGTTGACAACCCGCAGTTGTTCTCCCTCTACGCTGTAACAGAGAAAGAGTGTATCTTCGTTGTGTGCAGCGCTCAGACATACCGGCATGGATTTCGGGAACGATGCAGGCCAGTTCAGCTGGTCGATCGTTGCCAGGGCTACTGACCGGAGCAGTTGATCGATCCTGACAACAACACTATTAAAGGATGACAGATCAATCAGGGGGATATGCAGACTTCTCATTTCCTGAATAATTTTATCAAAGATATTGAAATATGATCAAGCCGACAAAATATATCTCAATCGAGTAGGTAGGGGGATTACTCCCCCGCCCTCTCACACCACCGTGCATGCT
>CAZBFS010000146.1:2296-4690 GCA_964491215.1 uncultured Proteiniphilum sp. | reverse complement strand
TGAGACATAATAAGAAATTTAATCATTTAGGGCGTAAGACTGCGCATCGTGGGGCGATGTTATCCAATATGGCTACCTCGCTGATCATGCACAAACGCATCTTTACCACTGTTCCCAAAGCCAAGGCACTGAGAAAATATGTGGAGCCGATCATCACCCGCAGCAAGGAGGACAGCACTCACTCCCGGAGAGAGGTGTTCAGCCTGCTGCAGAGCAAGGAGGCTGTGACGGAACTGTTCCAGACCGTATCGCAGAAGATTGCCGATCGTCCCGGCGGGTACACCCGGATCATCAAGACCGGTTTCCGTTTGGGTGACAATGCTTCCATGTGCTTTATCGAGCTGGTTGACTTCAACGAGAACATGCTCAGTGATGGCGGAGCCAAGAAGGCCAAGACCCGTCGTTCACGCAGAAAAGGCGGAGCCGCTGCGGCTGCCCCTGCTGCTGAAGCACCCAAGGCAAAAGAGGTGAAGAAGAAGGAGGAAGCTCCGGTGCAGGAGACTGTCAAGGAGGAACTCCCGCAGCCTGAAGCAGCTCAGGCCGACGCCGAAAAGACAGGGGAGGAGTAAATCCTCAACCAGGGAGGTGAAGTGAACGCTTCACCTCTCCCCATCGAAACACTGCAGGGAAGGTTGTCACCAAGACGGAGATCTGCAACCTCTGTCGATGATCTGAATTGCAGTGAGCTGTGATTTTTAAAATGTTAAACATGAAGAAAGCGCCGCGAGTGATTCGTAGCGCTTTTTTTTTGTCTATTTTTGTGGTGTAGCTGTAACTAAAAGATCTTCTCTGTAGTCCTATTCAAAATGAATATTCTGATGAAGTATGCTTTTGTTTTCCTTTACCTCTTCTTGCCAATGATGGCTCTATGCCAGCCAAAAAGTTACACAGCTCAGCGTGCAGAGAAAACACCCCGGATTGATGGTCAGCTGGCTGACGATTGTTGGCGGGATGCCAACTGGGCAGGCGGTTTTGTGCAGTATGAACCGCTCCCCGATGCTGCCCCGTCGCAGCAAACGCTGTATGCAATCCTCTATGATGATAACAACCTCTATGTGGCTATCAAGGCGCTGGACAGCGAGCCCGATAAGATTGTAAATCGCATATCGCGTCGTGACGATGTCGATGGCGACTGGGTGGGGGTGGCAATAGACAGCTACGAGGATAAAATGACCTCTTTCGAGTTCACCCTGTCGGCATCGGGCACCAAGGGTGATTTGCGCCGGTCGGAGAGTAGCGGTGAGGATGACACGTGGGATCCTATCTGGGAGGCAAAGACCTCTCTCCAGCCGGAGGGCTGGTATGCTGAGATACGCATCCCTTATTCACAACTCCGTTTTGGGAAGAAAACCGCCTATCGCTGGGGACTGCAGGTAGCCCGACATATCTACCGCCGTCAGGAGCTCTCTTTCTGGCAACCTGTCGACAAGGGCTCCTCACAGTTTGTGGCCCATTTTGGGAGGTTGCTGGGCATAGATGATATCTCGCCGACCAAAGAGGCAGAGGTTGTCCCCTTTGTGTTGTCGCAGCTCACATTATCGCAGCGGGAAGCCGGTAACCCGTTTGCTACGGGACGAAGCACCGAGGCATCGGTGGGGGTTGACGGCAAGGTGGGGCTGACGAACGACCTCACGCTCAATTTCACTATCAACCCCGATTTCGGACAGGTGGAGGCCGACCCGTCGAACGTGAACCTGACCAATTTTGAGACCTACTACGATGAGAAGCGTCCTTTCTTTGTGGAGGGAAGCAACATTTACCATTATCCCTACGATATCACCAACAATGAACGCAACAAGCTCTTCTACTCGCGCAGGCTGGGGAGAGAGCCTCAATTTGCTTACGACCGGCAGGAGGGTGAACATGTAAGTGCACCGCGGCGTACCAGTATCCTGGGTGCGGTGAAGATCTCGGGAAAAACGCGCAAGGGTACCTCACTGGGTCTATTGGGTGCCGTCACGCAGAAGATGTATAGCGAGATAGACCGCAACGGTGAACGCTCGAACTATGCGGTTGAGCCATTGTCCGGTTATCTCGCCGGCAGGGTAGAGCAGGACCTCGATAGCGGCAACCTGATTGTCGGCGGCATGGTGACAGCTGTCAACCGTAAGATCGACGAGGAGCAGTTCGGTGTGTTAGCCCGGTCGGCCTATGCAGGTGGTCTCAATTTTACCCGTTACTGGCACGATAAATCATATTATCTCACCGCACGTGCTTTCTTCAGCCATCTGCAGGGATCGCCGCAGGCGATGACACGACTGCAACGATCCTCGGCACGCTATTACCAGCGCCCCGACGCGTCTCATCTGCAGCTCGATTCGACCCGCACCACCCTCAGCGGTATGGGAGGGTCACTCAACGGGGGGAAGATATCGGGCCATTTCAATTTCATGG
>CAZBFS010000146.1:0-2286 GCA_964491215.1 uncultured Proteiniphilum sp. | reverse complement strand
TCCAGCTGGAGCTCCCCCGGAATCGAGTTCAACGATATCGGCTTCAAGCCCAATGCCGATCAGATCATGAACGGTGTATGGGCAGGATACAATGAGTGGCGTCCCCGGGGTATTGTGAACCAGTTTGAATTCAACGGATCCATCTACCATATCTCCGATTTCTCCGGTAAATCGAAGGGGTGGGGTACAGAGTCGTTTGCATACATCCAGTTCACCAATTACTACGATATAGCGGGCGGGCTGAACATTGGATACAACGGCACCTCAACAACCCTGCTGCGCGGCGGCCCATCCATCCGGACTCCGGGGGTGATGAATGGCTGGTTCTCCATCGAGTCGGACAGCCGTAAGAAGTTTAAGGCTGAATATGATATGAGCTTCAGGCGAGGGTTTGAAAACTCGGCCTCCTCTGTCTCTTATGGATTGGATCTCTCCTATAAACCGAGTAACAGGCTTATGTTGTCGCTCTACCCACACTATGTGCATTCCACCGATCATCAGCAGTATGTACGTACAGTGGAGGGTGAGCATCCCACCTATATCCTCTCCTCCATCCGGCAGCATACCGCCTCCATGTCGCTACGTATCAATTATGGCATCACACCTGATATGTCGCTGCAGTGGTATGCGCTGCCCTATCTTTTCTCGGGCGATTATTACGATTTCAAGGGGGTGACCAACCCGCAGGCCGACAAGTTTGTGGAGAGATTCAGTAGGATTGAAGATTATCCATACGACAATCCCGATTTTCATTTCCTGCAGTTGCGTTCAAACCTGGTCTACCGGTGGGAGTACAAGCCCGGCTCAGTGCTCTATCTGGTATGGTCGCAGGGAAGAACCCTTCGGGAAGAGGATGGTTCTTTCCGTTTTGGTGACTACGTGCGTGAGCTGGCTCATGCTGAGTTACGGAACGATTTTCTCTTCAAGGTCTCCTACGCCTTTATTTTCTGAGCAATCACTTCTCTCCCGCTTTCCGCAACTTTTTCGCTTTGGCGGGTGTTCTATCTTTTCAGAGAAAGTTATCAGGGGATGTGCGTTGAGAACAGCACTTTTGCACGTGTCAGCCGATACAGTATCAGATGTGGGTCATCCTGCACCTGTCAGCTCGCACCTCTGTTGTTGGATTAAACATAGCTTGAAAACAGGATGAAGAAGATTGTTGTTGTTGGCTGCGGCTTTGGTGGAGTGCAGCTCGTGAATCACCTCCCCAGGGGAGTGTATGACATCATGGTGATCGACAAGATCAACCATCACCAGTTTCCACCGCTCTTTTACCAGGTGGCGGCATCACAGATTGAGCCGGCCACCATCTCCTTTCCCATTCGCAAGATCTTCCAGAAGCGCAGGGATGTGCGCATTCGTCTTGCAGAGGTGCTGGCGGTTGATGAAGCAAACAAAGTGGTGCAGACCGATATCGGACCGTTTGCCTACGATTACCTGGTGATCGCCACCGGTACCCGCACCAATTTTTTTGGCAATGCCGAGACGGAGAAGTATGCCCTGGGGCTGAAGTCGACCTACCAGGCCATCAACCTGCGCAACTACATTCTCTATAATTTTGAGAAGCTGCTCTATGCGGAGAACAAGGAGGGGCTCTACAACATCGTGATTGTGGGGGGCGGTGCCACCGGCGTGGAGATGGCCGGTGCCTTTGCCGAGATGACCAGAGAGATACTGCCAAAGGATTACCCCAATATCGATTCGGAGAAGGTGCATGTATATCTGCTTGAAGGCGGTCAGCATACGCTGGCGGCCATGAGTCCTTTCGCGCAGAACTACTCGGAGAAATATCTACGCTCAATGGGGGTGATCGTCAAGACCGGTATACTGGTGAAGGAGTATGACGGGGAGCGAGTCACCCTCAACACGGGTGAGACTATCCCTACACACAACGTGATCTGGTCGGCCGGGGTGATGGGCAACATCATTGGAGGGCTGCCGCAGGAGAGCCTACAACGGTCGGGCAGGATACGTGTGGATCGCTACAACAGGGTGGCGGGATTAAACGATGTTTTTGCCATAGGCGACGTGGCCTATATGGAAACGGAGAAGTATCCCAAAGGGCACCCGCAGCTGGCCAACGTGGCAATAGGGCAGGGAAAGAACCTTGCAAAGAACCTACAACGAATCAACGCCGACCGCAGTGATCTAAACCCATATGAGTACCGCAACCTGGGTACCATGGCCACGGTAGGACGCAACAAGGCAGTGGTGGACCTCCCCTTCGTGAGGTTCAAGGGGCGCTTTGCCTGGTTCGTCTGGATGTTCCTCCACCTGATGCTGATC
>CAZBFS010000145.1:0-4709 GCA_964491215.1 uncultured Proteiniphilum sp. | reverse complement strand
AATGCATCAGGAGTGGGCGGTCGTGTGACGATAACCCAGTCGAGCGGTCCAAGATCGGAAGAGTAGGGTTCTACCGGCTGTAGTGTCTTGCCACTCAGGAAGGAACGCACCATTTCTCCACTTTCCCAAACGGCTCCCTTTCCTGCCAGAATGTTATCCGTCAGGTCTACCACCAGCAGGTTGTCTGACCCCTCAGTGATTTTCCGGTTGTCGGAAGTTGTCAGTTCAGCTTTCACGCTATACATCCCTCCTTTCTTTGTGGTGTGCAAACGTATCTCTTCCGCCAGCAGTTCTCCATAGGTGTCGCCTCCTGTAACCGAAACATGGCGTGTGATACGTTCAATCTCATTGTTCTCTGGATCAAGAAGGGTGATGGTCAATGTGTGCTCCCCTTTGATATCCTTCTCATTGATGATAAAGAAATCGAAAGTCACCGAATCACCTGCTGCCACAATCTGTTTGCGACCCATCACCGCTACATACAATGGTTCGTTGTATTTTGCAATGATCCCGGGTGTGGATTTGGGGTAGCGGAAACAATCCACGATGCCGGAATAATTTTCAATCAATTCCGATTCCCAGCCATTCACCACGTATGCGTCGGTAAGGTTGTTCATCCGGGCCATCTGAATTTTTCTCCCCTGGTGTTCGTAGGAGACACGACCCATGGCCACATTCAGGGTATCGACAGTGGGATAGGTTTGTCTTAACTGCTTACGGTCAATGAATGACTCGAACGCATCGTACCACTCAAGGAAAGCTGCTCCGTCCCATCCTTTGTAGGTCAGTCTTTCCAGCTCAGCCTTGTTCTTTTCCAGCCTGGGGGGTGAAGAGATGGCTCCCTCCTCGCCATACATCACAATCTCACTCCGGTTGGTTGTGTTATTGTAATAGTCAGTGGGACTGTTGTAAAGGGGTTGCGACCAGGTAGCAGGTCCACCGGCATGGTGGTAGTCGTACCATCCTTTCCAGTGAAACGTTGTATCGAAAGGCATCAGGTGAATCTTAGTCTGATCTTCCACGTAGTCCCCTTTTGCCCAGGCAGAGGTACGGGTGATGATCCGGGAGGGATCAAGTTGATGCATGTCGCGCATATCCTGCATTTGAATGGCCAGCACCTCCTGGTCAGCATCACCCGTCTCATTCATCATGTTGTAGATGATGAGGGAGGGGTGGCTTCTGTCGCGCTTCACCATCCGCAGCACCTTCTCGCGCAGGATATAGGTAGTAAAGAGGTCCTTTCCTCCTGTTTTGTAGCCGCCGGGTTCTTCGTATATCAGCAAACCCAGTTCATCGGCATAGTCCATCACATTGGGATTTCCGATAGCCCTGTGGAAGTTGAGCATGTTCAGCCCCAGTTCCTTTGCAATCATGACCTGTCGCCTTGCCAGCTCATCTGTCGGGTATATGCCGTTCACCGGCCAGAAGCCCCAGCTGATGGCCGATCGTAATACGATGCGACGTCCGTTGAGACGGTACATGGCATCACTGCCCACACCCTCAGCCTCGAACCAGCGAAAGCCGAATGTTTGTTGCCTGTTGTGGATCCTGCTATTCTCTTTGATCAGTGCAACGCTGCAGAGATAGAGGTTGGGATCATCTGTATCCCACATCTTGACGTCGGGCACCGAGATGTGAACCGGTATGATATTGGTGCCGATTGTCAGCATCTGATCTTTTAACAGGCTCCGGTAGACGATCTTTGATGGATTGGCTCGCTCTGCAACAATAACTTCGATATCCTGTTTCCTATTCTGACCGGTTTGATTCTCAATCTCCATGATGGCATTTACCGCAGTTATCTCCGGTAGATTTTGCATATAGAGATCGGTAACTGCCAAAGAGGGGAGGATCTCCAGAGATACACCCCCGGTGATACCTCCAAAAGCGTGACTCGGTGGCATCCGCTTTCCATTCCAGGGGAATGTTGAACTGTCGCGCCAGTCATAGTTACCTCCCGGGTCGGTGATTCGCACTGCCAGTTCCACGCTTTCTCCCGATTGTACGAAGGGGGTGATATCCACCTGAAAAGGTGAGTTTCCCACAAGCTCATAACCGGCCAGGGTTTTGTTCACAAACAGCTCTGCACGGTGTCGGATTGCTTCAAATTTCAGAATGACACGATCACCCTGTTCAACATGCGGCAGCCTGAATTCACGCCGCCACCAGCTCACTCCGTCAATGGCTCCTTCAGGACCCGGCACCTTTTGGAGGTACTCCTCCACAGTGCCTGGCACCTTTACAGCAAGTGCCCTGTCTGATGTCAGCACCTCCCATCCATCGGAAGGGATAGGTACCGGCAAGGATGTGACATCCACCTCACCCGTGTATAGTTCATCTGTTTGCCACTTGGCAGTGCTGTCATACCATAAACGCCACCCCTCACCGGACAAATTGAGCACATCACGTTCCTGAGCGACCGTTATGCATGTCACCCAGCTTATTACCACGAGGACAAGTAATCTTCTCATAATATACTATTGTTTACAAGTTCATTTTTTTGATGCAATGCTCTTGGAGTAGCGGGATGAACAGTTTTTTCAGAAGTTGTTATAATCCCATTTTTTTTTCCATTCGGGATATTGCTTCAATACCTCCGCAGGTGCGTTTGTATACCAACTATAACCGTTTCTGCGTTCATGACTTATCTCGGCCATTGTCTCCCGTTTAATACCGTCACGGCTGCAGAAGAAGGGTTTGCCTGTCTCCAGGTCATTGAAACGTCCCCAGATGGGAGGAGCATTTTTATCTTCAACAACAATTCTGTCTCTCTTCCCCTCTTCGTCAATGCTCATTTCCAGCCTGATGCCTTCAATTTTGTAGTTTTCAAACCAATTGACTGCACCGTTGACAGCTTCAATAACTTTTTTTGAGGGTTTGTCTATCTCCATCAGCAACAGGGTGATGCCAACTGATTCAGCACCGCTGAAGGAGGCTAGTTCGTATGAGCGGGCATTTGCGGGAGCAAGGGTGACCTCGTCATGTTGTGCACACCAGACAGTGGGCTGGTTGTCAACCCTTATCTGAGTGTTAAGGATGCAGTCAACACCTTTGTCAAAAGCTCTTTTTGCCTTCCTCCTGGTCGCCTTTTTTAATTTCAGTGAACCAAACGCCTCACTCTCTGTGTAGATCTCCTTTAAAAAATGCATCACATTGACCATTGCGTTGTCGTTGTAGGTGATGTGCATCGAGTAGGGCATGGTCTTATCGGTTGAAATCTCATCACGGCTGCTTCTGTTGGGATAGTACTGGGGCCATCCGCCATTCTTGTATTGAGCAGCCAATAAAAAGTTCACTCCTTTTTCAAATGCTTGTTGATAACGGTTGTCACCGGTATGTGCATGCATGTTAGCCAGAAATCGCAACTCGGTGATGGTTGATCCGTTGTCAATCGTAGCACTTTCCCTTGTTGCTTTTTGCAGCAGTTCAGACCTCAAAGCGTCGTCAACAAGCAGATGGTAAGGTTGGTTTTTCTCCCAGCCACCAATCTCCTTTTGAAAGAGCAACACCGTTTCGGCGACCGATTTGGCTTCCTCAGAAGCATACCATTCAGGACTCATTCTCGTAGCCACGCTTGACCACCTCCTTCTCAGGTGATTATCAGGACTGCTCTGCTGATGATTTTGTGCCGAAGAGATAGTTGTCATCATCAACAGGCATAGAGCGATCAGTTTCGTTTTCATGTTTTTGTTTTGTTATATGAATTGATTGAAAATATTTTCATTTATGTCGTGTATCTCTTTTTTAACGTGTGAGCCATGCCACGGCACCGGTTTTAAACGGAGCCGTTACCTCTGTTGTTTTTCCTCCGCTCAGCAACTGATCTGTTTTGATGATCTTCCCGTTGTCGGGATTGATCCATGCCAGTTTATAAGGATTGTTATCATCTCCCAGATTGATGGTGACAGTGGGATTATTGCTAAAAACAATGTACCCTTTGCCCTTTTTGCAGAGGATGTATTGGGTAATACCATCAACAGATTGAACCGATGGTTGCATCTCAGCTGCTGCATGCAGAAAATTGGGATCGGCAACCCGTGGAATGGATGCCAGTGAACCTCCTCCCATAAAGAGTGCCCATTCGGCATATCTGACATTACGGTCTGCAGAGTAGATAATTGCTTTGTCCGGATAGCGGGCATGGAGTTCACTTACTGCCCGGTGAATCTGTTCGAACGATGCGTTTCCTTTCTCCATGATGCGGGCATATTGACGGGGTGCCAGGCTCACGCCTCCCGGAGGTGCATAGAGAGTGCCATCGTCGCGATATTGCCATTGGATCACATCAATGACATTTACAATTTTAGATCTCACAGGGTCATTCAGAATCGCATCCTGTACATCTTTGGTGCCGGGGAGCATGACCAGCAACTGCTGCTGATTTTCTTTCTCCCATTGAGCAATCACATCAAGCCAGAACTGTACAAAATGCAATGGACCGGTATACTCACTTCCCAGATGATGCAATATGTTGCTGTTCCCTTTAAAGTTGTCCAGGCTTTTCCTGATGTAGGCCTTGTGGATGTTGTTGAGCTTTACGTTGGTGGTATCGTAAAACTGTTCAGCCATAAATATTCGCTTGTCACCTGCATAAGCAGGATATTCAGGAAAATCCAACCCGTTGATGTTGTTCGCGGTGCGCCAGGGATAATCACTCCAGTGTGCCCCTTCCTCAATGATGTTGTGTTGCAGGTAATGTTCTTCAATAT
>CAZBFS010000144.1:0-4736 GCA_964491215.1 uncultured Proteiniphilum sp. | reverse complement strand
GGCAGTCACCGGCGACGGTTCTGCCTATCACGTGGCACAGAAGCAGCCAATGAAGCTTGCTGCCATGGAGGGACTCTACGAAGGTACAGAGGGCGCAGGACTGGTGGCGGTAGGTATGCTTAACCCGGCGCGGATAAACTACAACGATGATGTGGATCCCTACATCTTCAAGATTGAACTGCCGAAGCTACTCTCCCTACTGGGATATAGGGATATCAATGCCTTCGTGCCCGGTGTCATGGACATCGTTGATGGCGGTTATACCCTTCCCGACGGTACCACCGCACTCTCTTTTCAGGAGCGCCGGCAGAGAGGTCTGAAAGCCATCCAGGCACTGGCCGATTACCAGGTGGCGAAAGAGGAGGGACGTGATGCCGATGCCGCCAACCACGAGACCATCCTGCGGGAGAATTATGCACACTTCGGTTATGGTTATCTCGAAACCGAGGCGGATTTGATCCCAAACATACCACTCACCTTCTACAGTTTCCACCTGATGGTGATCATCGGGATGTATTATATCCTCTTCTTCATGGTGATGCTCTACATCCTCTACAAAAAAGATATGGTGAACAGCCGCTGGCTCCAGTATGTGGCTCTCTGGAGCCTTCCGCTGGCTTACCTGGCATCACAGCTGGGATGGGTGGTGGCCGAGGTGGGACGTCAACCGTGGACCATTCAGGATATCCTCCCGGTACAGGCAGCTTCCTCGGCGATATCGGCTCAGAACGTGATCACCACCTTTATCCTCTTCGCGGTGCTGTTCACCGGTCTGCTCATTGCAGAGGTGACCATCATGGTGAAGCAGATCAAAAAGGGACCCGATAGCGATGGCCAGTCAACGTGATTTCATCAAGATTGAACCGATTAACAGACATATATTATGATTACATACGAATTTCTACAACATTATTGGTGGTTCATCATGTCACTCCTTGGTGGAGTATTGGTGTTCCTGCTCTATGTGCAGGGTGGTCAGTCCATGCTTCACTCCCTTTCACGCAAGGAGGATGAGAAGAGGCTGCTGGTGAATGCCCTTGGCAGAAAATGGGAATATACCTTCACCACGCTGGTTACCTTTGGCGGCGCCTTCTTCGCATCCTTCCCGCTCTTCTATTCCACCAGCTTTGGCGGTGCCTACTGGGCCTGGATGATCCTGCTCTTCTGCTTTGTGCTGCAGGCTGTATCATATGAGTTCCAGTCGAAACCGGGAAATATTTTCGGTGCGAAGACATATCGCAACTTCTTGTTCATCAACGGGCTGCTAGGCACCTTTCTGCTGGGTGTGATGGTCGCCACCTTCTTCACCGGATCGGAGTTCACCGTGGGTAAGGGTAATATCGCGGGGCTGGGCACAGTGGGACCGGTCATCAGCCAGTGGCAGAACCCGCTGCACGGACTGGAGCTGCTGGGCAACCTGCGCAACCTGTCACTGGGATTTGCAGTGCTCTTCCTGGCTCGCACCCAGGCCAGCCTTTTCTTTGTGAATCGTCTCAGTCACGAGGTGTTGGAGAAACGCTCCCGCAAGTTCGTACTTTTCAACGGTCTCCCCTTCTTGGTGTTCTTCCTGGTATTCCTGATCTGGACACTCCTTGCCGAAGGGTATGCTGTTGATCCCGTCTCAAAAGATATCTACATGGAAAAGATGAAGTATCTGCACAACTTTATTGAGATGCCCCTGGTGATGACACTCTTCCTCCTGGGCGTGATCGCTGTGCTTTACGGCATCATGCGAACCGTTTTCAGCGCCACTTTTAAACAGGGGATCTGGTTCTCCGGTGCAGGAACCATCGTCACGGTAACCATGTTACTACTGGTCGCCGGATTCAACAATACTGCCTACTACCCCTCATCGGTCGATCTGCAGAGCTCTTTGACGCTACAGAACTCATCCTCCAGCGAGTTTACCCTCTCAGTAATGGCGGTGGTATCGCTATTTGTGCCGGTAGTAGCCGCCTATATCTTCTATGCATGGAGGTCACTCGAGCGTAAGAGGCTGAGCCTGGACGATCTCAACAGCGACAGTCATACCTATTGAACTGAAAATAACTTGAAAAAGAGAGGTGGGTGCATCTACTTGCACCCCCCTTTTTTGTTGCAGCTGCTCATTTTCGTAAGGCAAAAAGGGCTGATGTCGATAAATAAGTGTAATTTTGCAGTAGAATATAACAGCTTTCTTTTATGGAGAGAAGATTTTTCCTGCTGCCGCTCTGCTCTCTGCTGATTGCCGCAGCCTTTCTTATGACCTCCTGCGGTAAGGATGGTAGCAGTTTGAAGCGGAGAGCCAACAACCTGACATTGGACACCATCCTCTTCGAGTCGCGCCATCACCTTGAAGGTGATACAGCCAACCCATACTGTGACATCCGTCTGCAGTTTATCTATCCCGTGAACAGTGATGACTCAAACCTGGATACCCTGCAGCACTATTTTGTGACGGCACTCTTCGGAACGGCTTATGAGGGTCTGCAGCCCGCAGCAGCGGTTGAGGAGTATGTCAGAAACTATGTGGACAACTACACCCGTGATGCAGCCATCTACCGCGAGACAGCAGGCACTACCGTTAAGCAGGATGACCTGGTGCAGGCTGATACCCGTGATCATGATCATGAGGGACATTCCGTTTCCGACAGTTTCTATTCCTATTACGAAAGCATCTCGGATACCATCCTTTACAACCATCACGGCATCATCTCCTTTCAGGTGAGACAATCGAACAACAAGGGAGGAGCAGCCTCTTACCAGCTCTGCCGCAATCATGTCTTTAACCTGAAGCGGGGAGCTCCTGTAGCTGAGAGTGACCTCTTCAACGCCGGTTATGACACGGCTCTCAGGCACATCCTCATCGCATCGCTCCTGGAACAGAACGGGGTGAAGAGCATCGAAGCGCTGGAAGAGCTTGGCTTCTTCGGCATCCGTGAGATCCTGCCAAACAGTAACTTCCTGCTCAACGACGAGGGGATTATCTATACCTTTAACAAGGGTGAGTATTCGGCTTATCAGCTTGATGCACCCGAGATCATGATCCCTTACGGATCTGTCCGCTCCCTGTTGAGAGAAAATAGTGTTGCATCTAAACTGGCCGACCTGAAGTGAAAGAGATAAAAAACATTTTCCCGGCCCTGAACGATCAGCAGACAAAGCAGTTTGAGGCGCTCTATGAACTCTATAAGGAGTGGAACAGCAAGATCAATGTCATCTCGCGGAAGGATATCGACAACCTCTACCTGCATCACGTGCTTCACTCACTGGCTATCGCCAGATATATTACGTTCGCTCCCGGCACCACCATTATGGATGTGGGTACCGGAGGCGGATTTCCGGGCATCCCCCTGGCGATCTTCTTCCCTGAGTCACGCTTTCTGCTGCTCGACAACATCGGAAAGAAGATCCGCGTTGTACGGGAGGTGGCTGACGCAATCGGTCTGACCAATGTGGAGGCGATTCACTCCCGCGCGGAAGAGGAGAAACGACAATATCACTTCGTGGTGAGCCGTGCGGTGATGCCCCTGCCGGAGCTGATCCGCATCATCCGGAAGAACATCGCGAAGGAGCAGATAAACGCACTGCCCAACGGTATCATCTGCCTGAAGGGGGGTGATCTGACCGCTGAGCTGCATCCTTTCCGACAGGTGGCTGAAGAGGTACCCCTCATCAACTACTTCTCCGATCCTTTCTTCCGGACAAAGAAACTGGTTTATGTGCCGTTGGGCTGAACAGTGTAACATAAAAGTGAGAATCGCATGAAGATCAAAACATTTGAATTCAACCCTCTGGGAGTCAACACCTATGTGCTTTCTGACGAGACCGGGGAATGCGTGGTGATTGATGCTGCATGTTATTATGCCGATGAGCAGGAGCTGCTGATCAACTACCTCCTCGATAATGACTTCGTGGTAAGGCACCTGATCAACACCCATCTCCACTTCGACCATCTCTTCGGGGTCAACCTGCTTGCAAGCAGGTTTGATCTGCCCCTGCTGTTTCATCCCGACGATGAATTTCTGATGGATGATATCCCCACACAGATGCAAATGTTCGGATTCCCTACCGTTCATGCCGATTATCGGCCGGTAAAAAGTGCATACCTGCGGGAGGGAGAAACGATCACCTTCGGAAACCACTCCCTGCGGTCAGTGCATGTTCCGGGACACTCTCCCGGCAGCATCGCATTTTATGAGGCCGGGGCAGCTGTCGTGATGAGTGGCGATGCCCTTTTCAATTCCGGCATCGGCCGTACCGATCTGCCTCGCGGCAATTATGAAAAGCTCACAGGGAGCATCCGCAGCAAGCTTTTCACCCTGCCTGATGAAACGGTAGTATATCCTGGCCATGGTCCCTCAACCACCATCGGTTACGAGAAACGGCACAACCCGTTTGTCAACATGAATCAAAGTGAATGAACCCAATCATAACAGATAGAGTAGCAATGGAACATTTCAAATACCGCCATATCGGCATCAGTGAAGCAGATAAACAATCGATGCTGGAGAGCCTTGGACTAAACAGCATGGATGAGTTGATCGATCAGACCATCCCTCATGATATACGGCTGGCTAATCCCCTTTCACTGCCTGCAGCACTCACCGAGCAGGAGTATGCCGGTGAGATTGCACACCTTGCCGCCCGCAACAGGGTTTATGCCTCCTATATCGGGATGGGCTGGTACGACACCATTACTCCCGCACCCATCTACCGCAATGTGTTTGAGAACCCGGTGTGGTACACCTCTTACA
>CAZBFS010000143.1:0-4741 GCA_964491215.1 uncultured Proteiniphilum sp. | reverse complement strand
CATGAAAGAAGCAGAAAAGACCTGGGGCATCCGTATCCTCCGCGCCGATATCATTATCCCCCAGCGAGTGGTTCATGCGGGTGATATGCATATATTTACCGCCATAGAAGAAGCCCTACAACGTATAGATACGGGCGAGCATCGTGATCATGTGGTTTTCACGGCTAGTCAATCTGCGTGGCTCCTCTTGCTTCCGAGGCAGGAAGATAAACTCAGCGAAATTCTCAAACCTCTTCTCGATCTGGGCGTTGTCGTATCTACGGTTGAAAGGGAAAGCAAGTTTAACAATGTCTTTTTCCCGCTGAGCAACGAGTTGGAGGCGGCCAAAGACGAAAACCACTGTTTTCAGAGTTTACCACACTTTCTTCCGCAAGCTGGCGAGCAGATATGCGAGCTCTGCCAGATTCGTGAGGGTGAACCTCGGGACCCGGATCCAGTGTCCGGAGTAGTTGAAGTCCTCTGCTGCAAGTGTTTGAAAATCCGGGAGCAAGGTCGCGGCTTTCACAACCTGAAGGGGTGGGCCAATGGCCCAGTCCTTTGGTGCCGGGTCACGTTGAATGGGCAAGGGTTACCAGATCACCTAACTTATCTGTACAATAGCTACCTCAAGAAGCTGAAGTATGAGAATGACGGTAGAGTAGTTTCAGATGCATTGGTCAAGGAACTATCTGAGAGTCTCCAGCCTGCTGCACTCTTGGCCGAATACGCCGAGGACTACCGGCAGTTCGTCACCGGATTCTGGAAGCGAGTGGAAAGAGGTCTTGACTCGCTCGGATTGAATCGGCGTTCATCTCTGGAGCTGATTACACAATTGCCAGAGGAAGCCAGCGATCTATTCGCTGTTAAGTTGGACGTGACGGGAGTTCCCGACATGATACTCGATGCTTTCTGTCTCGCGCTTGGTGATACGTTTCCAGTATCCGCGCAGCAGGATGATTGCCCCGTTCGCATAGGCCTTAGCTTGGCGTATGCCAAGTACCCGTTCTTCCTCCACTGGGATCGTCTCAAGGAGTTAAAGAAGACCGTGAACCTGTTCTCATCGTCCCGCCGATCCGTTTGCCTGCATCTGGATGGTCTCAAGGCTGTAAAAGAGATTGCAGGCCAGCTGGGGAACACATACTTACACAACCTTGCCGAAATTGAAAGCCGGACCAAAAGCAGGTTGATGGTTGAAGTCAAGCTGATTGAGGATAGGAAATCCCACCTGCTTGAGGCGGCTAGAAACGTAGGTCTGGAAAATGTCTGGGGCTACCAGGCAGTCGCCAGCGCAGGAGGTGAGTGAGTTATGCCAAAGTTATGGGAATACAAGCTGACTGCAGATATCTTGTGCATCGGCGAGCGGTTCAAGAAAGGACTGGTCCGTCCTTGCGTGAAGACGATTCCGTACTCGACTATCACCGGTGCGCTTAGGCAGGAGGTGCTCGGTGTCCCGAGCTGGGACGATAAAGGTTATG
This sequence comes from uncultured Proteiniphilum sp., assembly GCA_964491215.1. Taxonomy (GTDB): domain Bacteria; phylum Bacteroidota; class Bacteroidia; order Bacteroidales; family Dysgonomonadaceae; genus Proteiniphilum. Next base: position 3,287 of record CAZBFS010000143.1, on the reverse strand, counting down.
CTTTCGGCTGCCTGGACAAGTATGAGGGAATCATGCTGGTCGGCGGCCCAAGGGATGTCGTTACGGACGTCTCGAAGATTCCTCTAACTACGCAGGCGCTCGCGGATGTAAAAGGTCGAGTCTACATTGTATGCGATAAGGACACAAAGGACCTGCCGCACCGGCTTGAGTTCAGCATGGGTGCGCTCAAGTCCAAAGGTTTTGGGAGAGTGTCTCTGATCCGAGAGAGAAATGAACCTATAGACGGCGGAAAAACGTGCATCGGATATCTAAATACGCGGATTCCGGAGGAACTGTTAGGTGTTTTCGGGATAACGCGGGTGATAAAGCCAGTATACGGTTATCTTTTCAAACCAACGAGCGGCACCGGCGGAGTCTGGGTCAGAGCAATGTTTGATAGCTCGATTGTAGAAAGCTCGCTACTTGTAATCCAAGGGGGGGGTGACGAGGCAAGATGACACTAAATGAACTGTTTGCGAAGCTGCGATCGGATAATACCATATGGGACGAACGTACAGGAAGTCAAAGGCAGCCGACAAGGACGGTTAATTATTCAAATAGTTTTTTGAATGCAGTTGCTGAAACATTCGAGTGCCGGGGGCTCGAACAAGCCCGACTGTATGCATTGAGTAAGCTGCAGACCAGAGAAAGTGGAGCAGCACGCGGCATATTAAAAGTGCTCGGTTACATTGCTGACTGCTCTGCTGCCAGAGAGGATGCGCCCGTAGGCCGAACCATTATCAAGTCTTTGTATGCATTTAAACCTGACCAGTAAGGAGGAATCACCATGTCTTCAGACACAAGTGGTAGGCATATGAATTTATCTCTGCGCACAGTAAGCCCGCTCCGTATCGGTGGCAAAGTCGATCCGCTGAGCGGCAGAGAGAACAGCACAGTAACCTTCGGAAATCTGCCAGTAGTACCCGGTCCTTCACTGAAAGGCGCTCTTCGCGCCGCTATGGAGAGTTATCTCATCTCCAAGTTTTACGATGCCGAGGCAAGAAAGTGGAAAGATGGGTATGAGGCGCTACGCCCATGCATACCCAATACTTCGCTATCTGAAGAAGAAAAGGCGCTCGTGAGAGCAGGACGCTACCGGCATTCTACATGTGCCTATTCGGCTAAACCCGGAGATAGAATCTGTCCGGTATGTTACTTTCTTGGAGCACCGGGTCTTGTGGGGTTCGTGAGTGTTCCGTTCCTGGTAGCGGAGAGTAGCCAGGTGGAGAGTCTTTATAGTTTACGGATTGACCGTGGTACCGGCACTGGTCCCGCCGGAAAGGGCGGTAGCAACCGATCCTACGAAGTCGTGCGCCCGAATGTCGAATTCTTGGGCACTCTCAATGTGTTAATGCAAGATCCTGCGCGCGACTGGGAGTTCGGAAAACCCCGGCGTTTTGACGATAACGTTTGGCCGGACGAGTGGTTAGAGAAGGGGCTATGGCCTGATGTAACTATTAAGAACGCAGATGGCTTGCTGAACTTTCTCAAACAATTGCTCGAATCCATAGAGATCATCGGCGGATACAAATCTAAAGGCTGCGGAAGGGTGAAAATCAAGATTGCAGAGATCAATTAATCATAAGAATTCCAATTTACCCTATAGATTTTGTGCATTTATCAATTTGCAGTTTTAAGCTAACGGTGCAGTCGTTCCTTATTAATCGGGGTGATTGTTATGAACCTCATAGTCAACAACTACGGCAGTTTTATCGGTAAAACCAGCGAACGCCTTGTGGTCAAGGAGAGCGGCAAGGTGGTCTACGAAGTGCCCTTCTTTGATTTGCGGCAGGTGACGATTGCCACCAACGGGGCGTCACTATCCAGTGATGTCATCCGCATGTGCATGGAACACGGGGTTCAGATCAACTTTCTCTCAGGTACAGGGCAGCCCTATGCCAAGATCAGTTCCCCTCAACTGACAGCTACGGTGCAGACCCGGCGGGAACAGTTGATGGCTTACCTTGACCGTCGGGGCATCACCCTGGCCAAGGCCTTTATCACGGGGAAGATTAAAAACCAGGTGAATACGTTAAAGTATTTCGCCAAGTACCGTAAAGAGGCACAGCAAGAGACTTATGCTCTGGTCATGGATGCGGTCCAAAAAATGAACGAGATAATGCAGGAACTGGATACCTATAGCGGAGAAGAGATCGACGAAGTGCGCGGCCAATATCTCTCCGTTGAAGGGAGAGCCTCGGCAATTTACTGGAAGCTGGTCGCTGCAATCCTTGAAGGAAAAGTTGAATTTACCGGCCGGGAGCACCGTGGAGCTGTAGATCCCTTTAATTCTATGCTCAACTATGGCTACGGGATTCTTTACTCTCAGATTTGGAGCGCCGCCATTTTGGCCGGCCTTGAACCTTTCGCCGGGTTTATGCACGTGGACAGACCGGGCAAGCCCTCACTCGTACTGGATCTGATCGAAGAATTTCGTCAGCCGGTGGTGGATAGGGTGGTTATCGCTATGTTCAGCAAAGGTTGCAAGGTTGAGCTTAAAGAAGGCCTGCTCTCTGCTCAGACCAGAAAAGATTTGGCCGAGAGGATACTGGCCCGCCTTGAAGTACCTGAAAACTACGATGGTAAAAAACATAAGCTTTCAACCATTATTCAGCGCCAGGCCAGGAGCATCGCCACCTTTGTCCGCGATGAAGGTAAGTACAGGCCGTTTGTAGGAGGATGGTAAATGAAAACACTGGTTATTTACGATATTCCTGATGACAAGATCAGAAACAAGATCGGCGTGGCCTGCAAAGACTACGGCCTGGCGCGCATTCAGTATAGCGCCTTCATCGGAGAGATCAATCACAACCGCCGTGACGAGCTTTACCAGCGTTTGCGCCGTACTCTTGGTGTCAATGAGGGCAATATCCAATTGTACCCATTATGCGATAAGGATATCCGGCTAAAACGTGAAATTATCAATACTAATCGGGGTGACCGGTAATGCTTCCCCTGAGGGTTTCTGATTTAAAGCAATACATTTACTGTCCCCGCATTATCTATTTCTACTATGTTTTGCCAATACCCCGCCGGGTGACAAGAAAGATGGAATATGGGAAGATGGAGCATATAGAGATTAATCGCTTGGAAAAACGGAGGGGCTTAAAAGCCTACGGTCTTCTCGAAGGAAAAAGGGACTTTCAAGTCTTTCTGCAGTCGTCGCGTCTGGGGTTGCACGGCCTCCTGGACATGGTGATCACCACTGAGGGTAGCCAAGTCTACCCGGTTGAATTTAAGCACAGTATCAGCAAGTACGGATTGCATCAAAAATATCAGCTTGCCGC
>CAZBFS010000142.1:0-4764 GCA_964491215.1 uncultured Proteiniphilum sp. | reverse complement strand
GACTCGGCGCAGAGTGTGTGCCAGTATGCCATTGAGAACTTGAACCAATCTTTCATCTTGCGGCCGTAGACCATTTTTTCCGGGTCATAGTAACGGAATGCCAGTGGGTTGCGGCTCTCTTTTCCTTCAAATTTGATCTTCCCTATTCCGGGGAAATACTCGTTTACTTTTTTTTCAGTGTCCATAGAGTTGTTAATTAATTAATTGATATTGTGTTGCGCTCATATATGTTTTTTCCATCTTGCGTAGGCTTCCAGGTGTCGTTCGGTATGGAGTTTGTCCGGCTCTACTGTCATGATCTTCTGCAATGAGGCAAATGCTTCCTGCGGAGTGGCGTAGATGCCGGCACCAATGCCTGCTGCCTTGGCCGCACCTGCCGCTCCGTCAGTATCGTAGAGCTCGATCACCGCTCCACTGGTCGAGGCAAGCGTCTCGCGGAAGAGAGGGCTGAGGAACATGTTGGCGTTTCCTGCCCGGATCACTTTTATATCCATTCCAATTGACTGCATCACCTCCATGCCGTACTGGAAGGAGAAGACAATCCCCTCCTGTGCTGCACGTAGCAGGTCTGAGAGGGAGTGGATGTTGAAGTTGATGCCATGGAAGGAGCTGCCGGGGTCACTGTTTTCAAGCACTCGTTCCGCACCGTTGCCGAAGGGTATTACGGATATACCTCTGGCACCGATGGGTGATTGTGCTGCCAGCTGGTTCATTTCATGGTATCCCAGATCAGCAGGTACCATGTTCTTCTTGATCCAGGAGTTAAGGATACCCGTGCCGTTGATGCAGAGCAACACACCCAGGCGTGTCTGCTCCGGCAGGTGATTCACATGAGCGAAGATATTTACCCTGGAAAGGGGGTCATACTTCACCTGATCAAGCACTCCGTAGACGACACCCGAGGTGCCGGCGGTGGAGGCAATCTCACCCGGGTTGAAGACGTTGAGTGAAACGGCGTTGTTGGGTTGATCGCCTGCCCGATAACTGACCGGGGTACCGGGATGCAATCCCAGTTCTTTGGCCACTGCAACGGTGACTTTTCCCTGTATGCCAAAGATGGGAGTAAGAGGTGGAATCATCTCCTGTTCAAAGCCGAAGTGATTCATCACATCCTGCGAAAGCTTATTTTCCTTGAAATCCCAGAAGATGCCTTCCGACAACCCCTCCACGGTGATTCCGATTTCACCTGTCAGCTTCATGGCGATATAATCGCCCGGCAACATGATCCTGTAAATCTGTTCGTAGAGTTCCGGTTCATTCTCCTTCACCCAAGCCAGCTTGGCTGCAGTGAAGTTGCCGGGTGAGTTAAGCAGGTGGGAGAGTGCTTTCTCTTCACCGATAGCTTTGAATGCCTTCTCACCATAGGGCACAGCCCGGCTGTCGCACCAGATGATGGAGGGACGCAGCAGCTGACGCTCCTTGTCAATCATCACCAGTCCGTGCATTTGCCAGGAGATGCCGATCGCCTTGATATCGGTCGGGTCGACACCCGATTGTTGCAATACCGAAGCATTGGCCAGCTTGAGGTTGCTCCACCACATTTCCGGATCCTGTTCAGCCCAGCCGGCCTGAATGGCTTGCATGTTCATCTCTGTTTTCGGAAAATAATCCGATGCTACGGTTTTCCCGTTCTCGGCATTCACCAGTGCTGCTTTCACTGATGAGCTTCCGATATCATAACCCAATAGGTACATTCGCTTATGTTTTATAGATTGTTATTATTATCTGCTTTTTTTGTGTTGTCGACAGCCGAATGGAATGGTATCCGGTCATGTCACATTGCAAAGGCATTGAATCCCCCGTCCACCGTGATGGTGGTACCGGTCACAAAGGCGGATGCATCGCTCACCAGGTAATGGATGGTGCCACAAAGCTCTTCCGGTTTGCCCAACCGCTTGAATGGCGTCTGCCGGATTACATCCTGCCCCCGCTGTGTATAGGAGCCGTCGCTGTTGGTCAGCAGCTCCCTGTTCTGTTCGGTGAGGAAGAATCCGGGGGCGATGGCGTTTACCCGGATACCCTCACCAAACTTTGTTGCCACCTCAGTGGCAAGGTATTGTGTGAAGTTGGTGACCCCGGCCTTCGCAGCGGCATAACCCACTACCCGTGTCATGGGACGGAAGGCAGCCATGGAGGAGAAGTTGAGGATCACCCCCTTTTTTTGTTGCACCATCGGTTGCAGGAAAATCTGCGAAGGCAAGACGCTCCCGGAGAGGTTGAGCCGTACTACCTGGTCGAATTGCTTCATGTCCAGGTCGAAGAATGTTTTTTCGGGGGGGATATTGGCGCCGGCCATGTTGCCACCGGCAGCGTTCAGAAGTACGTCGAGTTGACCGTATCGGTTCAGTATCTCTTCCCTGTTTTGCGTCAACCGATCAGCATGCATCACATCTGTCTCCAGGAAGGTAATTTCTCCTCCCTTTCTTCTGATCTCATTTACCAACGCTTCACCTGCCTCTTTCCGACGGCCCAGGATCACGACACTGGCTCCTTCACCTGCCAGATAGGAGGCGATCACGCTGCCCAGGATACCGGTGCCGCCTGTGATCACAATTACTTTCCCGTTTATATTGAACAATTCTCTCATTATCTCAAGTTTTATCCTTGTCTTTTTTCTTTAATTTCTTTTCTTACCACTGCCATCATACCCTCCATCTGAGCCAGTGCAAACATCCTCCCATAGAAAGGGTATCCGGGGTTGTTGTCTATCTCCCGGTCGCCGGGCAGCACCCTGCCATGGTCTACCCGCATCGGGATGTCAGGTACTGTTTTCTCCAGCTCACGCATCACCTCTATCAGCTTGCCGTTCCCATCCAGATGTGCCGCTTCCATGAAATCACCACCGGAGAGGAGCTGTGTGCTGCGCAGGTGTGCGAAACCGATTCGTTTCGAAAAACGTTGTGCCAGATGCGGAACATTGTTCTCGGCGATGGCGCTGAGTGATCCGGCGCAGAGCGTGATGCCGTTGCTATGGTTGTTAACCGCCCTGATGATCCATTCCAGGTCCTCTTCCCGGCTGACAATGCGAGGCAAACCGAATACCGGAAAGGGGGGATCATCGGGATGGATGCAGAGCATGATGCCATAAGCCTCTGCTACCGGAACGGCTCTTTCAAGAAAGTAAGCAAGGTTCGTCCGCAAAGCATCTCTGTCTATTCCGTTATAGTGCTGCAGCAACTTCTTGAACTCGGTGACCGGATCGGCTCCCTCTTTCATCTTGCGGTGGATAAACCCTTGCGTTTTGACAATGATGGTGTCGATCAATTCGGCTTTCTCTGCTTCGCTGAGGGTAAGCTCCAGTTGTTCAATTTTCTCCAGCTCCTCCTGGCTGTAATCTGCTTCTGCCCCCAACCGTTGCAGGATCCTGCAATCGAAGTAGGCATAACGTATCCGGTCGAAGTAGAGAGTGGTGGTCCCATCGGGTAGCTGGTGGTTCAGATCGGTCCTTACCCAGTCGATGGCCGGCATGAAGTTGTAGCAGATGGTTTTGATGCCTGCCCTGCCCAGGTTGATCAGGCTCTCGTTGTAGTTGTTGATCAGCTGGTCGCGTGTGGAAGCACCATATTTGATCTCCTCCGCCACGGGAAGACTTTCGGCTACAGACCAGACAACTCCTGCTCTTTCGATGGTCTGCTTCAGTTCTTCAATGGCTTCGACACTCCACACCTCACCGGGCGGCAGGTCATAAAGTGCCGTCACTATTCCCTCCACCCCAATCTGCCGCAGCATCTCCAGCGTGATGGGATCATTCTTACCAAACCATCTCCAGGTTTTAATCATTTTAATTTTCCAATTTTCAGCATTCAGCTATCCGCTAACAGTGATCTGTTGTCAGCTATCAGCTATTATATTCTGAATCATATCCCCACATCCTCTCATCCCCACATCAGTTATGGTGTTTGAGCTCCAGTTTAATCTTTTTCAGCTCTTCCAGCTCATGCACCGGCCGCTCAATGTCATATGGGATGGGCATGCCGGAAAAAGTCTGGAAGTAGAGCAGACAGGCATCCTTCCACCATACGGCATCGCGCGACTGTATCCGAAGGCGTGACTGCACATGACGGAACCGCTCGCTGTCTAGATAGGGTTCCATTCGGTCCCATACCTTTTGAAATGCCCGTACCTGCTGTACTCCTCCATCGTATCGGTAACAGAGTTCATCCCAGAGGGTGCGTCCATTTTGCATCGGGTGGTCCCAGGGAACATGGTGAAACCAGAGCAACAGCTCATCCGGACAGGATACAGGGTTATTGAACTTCTCACTCAAAGGTGCACAATATTGCGACACTGCATCGCTGCCGGAAGAGGAGCGGTTGAACCCGATCCCCTCTTCACTGGCATTGTGGTAGTAGGGTGGCAGCCAGTCGGGTCTCGCACCGGGGATGTCACACCAGGGCTCGGGGCCATAGTGATGATCCCAGGCGAAGATATGGTGCAGTCCGAGCGGCATCATGTAGCTGACCGCAGTCTCCCATGAACGGAGCATCATCTCCCGCACAGGATCCACGAATGCCGGTTCATCGGTTAAGGTCATCCGGATCCACTCCTCCGCGATCTCTTCTGCCGAGAGGGTATGATCCCAGGCCAGCCGTCCGAAGGCATACCAGTTGGACTGGGCAAAGTGATGCCCGCTCCAGTTGCTGTCAAGGCCGATGTTGGCCACACCGGCAATGGCGGTGAGAGGGTGGGAGAGGAGCGTGCCGTCTGTGCTCTTGGCCACTGTCGATCCTTTTCCCATGCAATGGGTGTCGCTTTCCAGAAACT
>CAZBFS010000141.1:0-4775 GCA_964491215.1 uncultured Proteiniphilum sp. | reverse complement strand
TTGATACGGAACAGATCGGCGTGATTGGACCACTTCAGGATCAGCTTTTCCTCAATGCCTGTCTCCTTTGCGAGCTCGGCACGACCTTTCTTGGCGGCACACTTCTCCAGCAGCTGATCTACCTTGTTGATGCCTGCTGCTTTTAATTTTTCACCATACACGGGACCTATCCCTTCAATCTCTTCAATTTTATAATCCATATCACAAATGTTTTGGTTAGTTGAACAATTTCAATGACAGTTTACCAAATATAATCATTTTGCCGAATAGATGAAACAACACGTAGGCCAATTGCAATTGCGTGGGGAAAAATTCCCTTTTGTTGATCATCTCCGGAGAGTCTGTACGCTTATCATTGGAGGGTTGTTCACACCACGTAGAGAGAGCTGATAGACTCGTTGTTGCAGACCCGCATGATCGAGTCGGCAAACATATCTGCAACAGAGAGTATTTTAACCTTCTCCGATTTATTGGAATAGGGTATGCTGTCGGTAAAGATGATCTCTTTCAGCTTGGAGTTGTCAACCCTTATTGAGGCAGGATCAGACATCACGGCATGACTGGCGATGGCCCTCACCGAGTTGGCTCCGTTTCCCATGATCAGGTCGGCTGCCTTGGTGATGGTACCTGCTGTGTCTACTATATCATCGATGAGCAGGATATCCATCCCCCTCACATCACCGATGATCTGCATATCAGAGATCTCGTTGGCCTTCTTGCGTAGTTTGTAGCAGATTACCATGGGGCATCCCAGGAACTTGGAGTAGGCGCTGGCTCGTTTGGTACCTCCCACGTCGGGTGTGGCGATCACCAGGTTTGCCAGGTTGAGCTGTTTCACATACTCCACGAAAACGCCCGAGGCATAGAGGTGATCGACCGGCACATTGAAGAATCCCTGAATCTGATCGGCATGCAGATCCATCGTGATCAGCCGGTTGATGCCTGCCGCGGCCAGCATGTCGGCAATCAGCTTGGCTCCGATGCTGACACGTGGTTTGTCCTTGCGATCCTGTCGCGCCCAACCGAAATATGGGATTACAGCTACGATCGATTTCGCAGATGCTCGTTTAGCGGCATCTATCATCAGCAATAACTCCATCAGGTTATCGGAGTTGGGAAAAGTGGACTGGATTAGAAACACCTGCTTACCCCTGATTGATTCCTCGTAGGAGACGGCAAACTCACCATCGGCAAAGTGTTCAATAATCATGTTGCCCAGGGGGCACCCCAAGCTGTTACACACCTTTTCGGCAAAATAACGTGATTTTGTACCCGAAAAGATTTTAAATGGTCTTTCCTGCATGCTGTTTTTATTTGAAATTAGGTTCTGATCGCTAAACGTGACCCTTCTCCCGATGATGTTCGAATGACAAGACAAAAGTACAAAAACAAACTGCAATAAAGGTATAAATCACAAAAAAGTGATGCGGTATATTTCCCCACTGTAGCCATCGAGCCTTACATGGTAGGGAAAACCAACGGTGAAGAGCAGTGTCTCTTCCCCGTTTTGCAATAGCGGAGTAAGGGTACCTTCAGAGCTGTCACGAATCCCGAAAAAAGAAAAGGCATGTTGCGGAATTTGAATGGTACACTCTTTGGGTGTCTGGTCGAAGTTTGTCACCACCATCAGCAACTCTTCCTCATTGCCCCGAAGAAAGGCAAACAGCTTGGTGGAGTCAAAATCGTAATTTTCGTAGTTGGCCGGCATCAGGTCGTAAAAGTGACCGCTGCTGAGCGCCTCCTCTTCGTTACAGAGTGTGATGAGACGTCGGTAGAATGCCTGCAGCTCCTGTTCCTGCGGAGTTAACAGTTCACCGTTCCACCGTCCGTTGTTGTTCCACCGGCGCAAAGTGTCCACCGACCAGTAGTCGAAGATGGTGGTCCTGCCGTTCATGCCACTGAACCCCTCGTTGTCCATTCCTCTCTCTCCCAGCTCCTGTCCGTTGTAAACCATCACCGGGTTATTGTTTACCGTGCAGGTAACAATCATAGCAGCCTTCCCTTTGTTTGCATTTTTCAGGAAATAATCGGATGCCAGTCGCTGTTCGTCGTGGTTTTCCATGAAGTTGAGCATCCGGTGTTGGATGTCCCCCACGTTATTCAAGGTGAAAGTGATATCGGAAGATGGTCTGTAACCGCAGGAGACCTCGCGCAGCACATCATAGAGACCCACCTTGTCGTAGAGGTAGTCGAAGAGTTTCTCACCCAGGAAATCATGATAGGCCGACGGGTTGTAGATCTCAGCCAGAAAGATGATGTCGGGATAATGCTGTTTCACCTGAGGAATGACCCATTGCCAGAAAGAGAGGGGCACCATCTCAGCCATATCACACCGGAAGCCATCCACCTTCTTCGATGCCCAGAAGAGGATGATATCCCTCATCTTGAGCCAGGTGTCGGGAAGGGGGTCAAAATAAGCCTCCATCCCGTTGAGATAATCCACCCCGTAGTTTAGTTTCACCGTCTCATACCAGTCGTAGATGGTAGGCATGTGGGTGAAGCAATCGTTACCTGTGGCTCGTGCCGGCGACTCCCGGTAGGTGAAGCCAGCCTGTTTGTCGGGGGGCAGCTGTACCTTCAGTGACTGCCCGGGAAGATAGTAAAAATTGTTTTGGGGTGAGAAAACAACAGAAGAGTCGTCATCCTCACCAAAATCTATGATATCGGGGGGCCTGGCTACCGAGCGGTGGTTTCGTGCCACATGGTTGGGTACGATGTCGGTGATCACCTTTAATCCAGCCTGGTGGGTGCGTTCCACCAGCGCTTCAAATTCCTCCATTCGTCGGGATACATCTTCTGCCAGGTCGGGATCCACATCGTAGTAATCTCTTATGGCATATGGAGAACCGGCCTTGCCCTTGATGATCTCCGGGTACTGCTTCGGGATGCCCTCTGCGGTGTAGTCGGTCGCGGAGGCATGTGCCGGCACACCAATGTACCATATATGGGTATAGCCATCGTCTCTCAGGCGCCGGAGAAGGGCTTGGCTGATGTCATTGAATTTTCCGCATCCGTTTTCAGCCAGTGTTCCGTTGTGGCGGTTGGTGCCGTTTTTGTTGCTGAACAGACGGGGCATCAGTTGGTAGATGAACAGCTTTTCTCTCATTCCATAAGGGTTTATTTGATTGCCTTTCCAATCGTTATCTTTTCCAGACGATCTCTCACTCTCTCCTCAAGCATTGCATGCCGGTGACACCTTCTCACAATCTCCAATGATTTCTTCTCGGCCATGGTGTTTGCCGCAGCATGGTATCCTGACTCCATGATTTGATTCTGGCTGTGCAGGTTGAACATTGATACTTTTTCCAGGCCGTTCGTCTCAATAAGGATGTCACATTGAGATTTATCAATCAGCGTGTTGGCGTTCGACATCAGGTTGAAGGTTCGTTCCACCATGGTGCGGATCGACTCCTTTTCTGCCGGAGGAATCATGAGTGATACGTTAACACCCACCACATAACGGCACATCTTGCGGATCACCGTCACTGGGAAGTTTTTCAGGATGCCCCCATCTACGTAGTGAATGCCCTCAATCATCTGCGGGTTGAAAATGATTGGAACAGAACAGGAGGCGACCACCGCATCCACCAGGTCATCACCCTGTGAGAAGGCTCGTATCGTAGCCTTCTCCCAGTTGGTAGCGACCGCGTAGAACGGCAGCTGCAGCTCCTCAAAGCGTCTGGCGCGTAGGTTCTTCTTCAGGAAATCGTGCAGACCTGTACTTTTTAAAAAACCGGTGCGGGGAATGGTGATTGATACGAACTCCCGGAATTCCCGCTTACGGAATAGATCAACGATCTCATCGGGATGAAAGCCGTCGGCATAGAAAACGCCGGCAAGAGCACCTGCACTGGTGCCGGCAATCACATCGGGTTTCAGTCCGTACTGTTCCAGCACTTTCAGTGTGCCCAGGTGTGCGAAACCTTTTGCTCCACCTCCGCTCAGTGCATATCCTAGGTAATAATCATAACCAGAACCGAGAAATGGCATATCTTACATTCAAAAGAAGAATTATATATTCTTTTACAAATATGCCAAATTTTTCCCGATTTCACAGCATCCCCCGTTGTTTATGTAGGTGAATTTTAAACAATATTTGCGAATCAGTATAAAAGGAGCATCTTGCATTGCAATCGTTTTGAATGAAAAGAACACTGGAATGAAAACAAGAGAAATTGAGAGAGTGGTACAGGGAAACCGCCAGAGTGACGGTGTGGGTGTCAGCTTGCTACGGGTATTCGGTTACCACGATGTGCAGGATTTTGATCAGTTTCTGATGTTGGATGCCTTCGATGAACTGGAAAGAGGTACTTTTATCAGACGCGAGCCTCACTGAGTTGTTTCTTCAGCGGACAGCTCCTCTTTCAGTTGACGGATGCTCTTCCCCAACAGAGGATGTACCCGATCAGGTGCTATTTCGCACAACGGTGTGAGTACGAAGTCGCGCCGATGAAATCGTGGATGCGGTAAGGTCAGCTCCGCAGTGTCGATGATCAGGTCACCCGCCATTATCAGGTCAATATCAATCAACCGGTCGGAGTAACTGCCATCCACACTCTTGCGGTATCTTCCCTGCTCATTTTCAATCTCCTGCGTGATTGCGAATATATTATAAATATCTAAATTGCTAGATACTTCGCAAATGCAGTTTACAAACTCGTTGGGTGATTCGAATCCCACAGGAGAGGTATGGTAAAGAGCGGAAAGGGATCTGATTGTCCCTATCCGCTCTTCAATTTTTTTAAGTGCTGAATGACTCTGTTGCTCTCTGTCAC
>CAZBFS010000140.1:4531-4829 GCA_964491215.1 uncultured Proteiniphilum sp. | reverse complement strand
TATCATCTCATTGCGTACCATCTCCGGATTGAACTCCATGCCAATAGGGTATTGCATCCAGGCGTTGGCCACCAGGATCCAGAAGGCAGAAAGGGAGGCACCCACAAAGACCAGCCAGGTAGATAGTAGATGCACTTTTTTGCTGACCCTGTTCCATCCGAAGAACATGATAGAAACAAAGGTAGCCTCCAGGAAGAAGGCCATGATACCTTCTATGGCGAGGGGAGCACCGAAGATATCACCCACAAACCAGCTGTAGTTCGACCAGTTGGTGCCAAATTCAAATTCGAGAATGATA
>CAZBFS010000140.1:0-4521 GCA_964491215.1 uncultured Proteiniphilum sp. | reverse complement strand
GTGGCGATGCCGATGGCGAAGTTAATTCCGAAGATTACCTGCCAGAATTTGGTGGCTGTTTTCCATTTCTCGTCGCCCGTCTTCACGTAGAGACTCTCCATAATGGCCATGATGAGTCCCAAGCCGATGGTGAGCGGAACAAACAACCAGTGATATCCGGCCGTCAGCGCAAATTGCGCCCTCGACCAATTTACTGCAGATGCACTTAATAGATCCATAGATGTCGGTTTTATATATTGTTTTTTTATTTAATTGGATTCATTCGGTTGTCGATGCCTTCTCATATAGCTCCATACGGACATGTTCTGCCTTATCGGCATCATTGTCGTAATTTGTTTCCAAAACATTGGGGAAAAAGAAGGGCTTCAGGATGAAAAACATGATCACCAGCTTCACGATAGCTACGATCCAGAGTGTTTTACTCATACGGCTCATGCTGGTGAAACCTGACCAGAACATGGTGAACCAGTTGTATTTTTCAGGACTTTTGATTCCCTTTTCCATAATTGCTGTGATAAGTGATTCGAAAAAAAAGATCGTCAGGCCTGTCCCATACCTCCAAGCGGCGGCAAGAAGCCGGGATCGCTCTGAACACGAATGGGTCCGTTTTGTTGTTCAAACTTGTCGATGTTCTCTTTCAGGGCAAGTAACAACCGTTTCGCATGTTCAGGGGTAAGTATGATCCTGGACTTCACCTTGGCTTTCTGCATACCGGGCACCATGCGAATAAAATCGATCACAAATTCCGATGCGGAGTGTGAGATGACGGCCAGGTTGGAGTATGTTCCCTGGGCAACCTCTTCACTCAGTTCTATTTGTATCTGGGTCTCCTTGTTGAATTGTTCCATTTGTTGCTGTGACTCTGATGCTGTATAAAAATAATCTAAATAAGGTAAACAAAGAAAAATAATATTTCCTTACCTGCAAAGGAAAAAGGGATAATCTTTCCCGATTGATCCCTTTTTCCTTGCGCACCGTATACACCTTTGCGAGACAAGCATCATCACTGAAGATATGTTACCACTGAAGCTCCCTGTAAGGCAGGTCCAACGAATCAGCGACGCTTTTGTAGACCACCTCCCCATCGAGGATGTTGAGTCCCGGTCGAAGGTCATCAAACCGTTTACAGGCTTCTTCCCATCCATACTCAGCAAGCTTTGTAACATAGGGTAGCGTGGCATTGGTCAGGGCCCGGGTGGAGGTGATGGGCACCGCCCCGGGAATATTGGCCACACAGTAGTGGATGATGCCATCCACCTCGTAGATAGGGTCGGTATGAGTAGTGGGTCGTGTTGTTTCGAAGCAGCCACCCTGGTCGACAGACACATCGATGATCACCGTGCCGGGAGTCATCTCTTTGAGCATCTCACGCGATACCAGGTGAGGCGCTCTGGCACCTACGATCAGCGTGGCTCCGATTACCAGGTCGGCGCTCCTGAGTGATTCCCTGATCGACATCTCCGTGGAATAAAGTGTCTTCACGTTGGCAGGCATCACCTCGGAGAGGTAGCGAAGGCGGTTTAGGTTAATATCCAGTATCTTCACGTTCGCTCCCAGTCCAGCTGCCATCAGTGCGGCATTGTGTCCCACGACACCTGCACCGATGATCACCACTTCGGCTGGATTAACACCAGGAACACCACCCAGCAGCACCCCTTTACCACCTTGCGGCTTTTCCAGGTATTTTGCCCCTTGCTGTACGGAGAGTCTGCCGGCCACCTCGCTCATGGGGGTAAGCAACGGCAGAACTCTTTGCCGGTCCATCACTGTCTCATATGCGATGCATACCGCTCCGCTATCAATCATTGCCTGTGTCAATTTCTTGTTGGAAGCGAAATGGAAGTATGTGAAGACAATCTGTCCTTTCCGGATCAGCCGGTATTCACTCTCCAGTGGTTCTTTCACCTTCACAATCATGTCTGCCACAGCATAGATTTCTTCAATGGTGTTGAGGATCCTGGCTCCTGCCTGTTGGTAACGCTCATCGGGCAGGTTGCTCTCCACGCCGGCACTCTTCTGCAGGTAGACAGTATGCCCTCTGTGTGTCAACTCCATCACTCCTGCGGGAGTCATGGCTACCCTTCCCTCCTGTACTTTAATCTCTTTCGGTATTCCAATAATCATAATAAAAATAATGTAAAGTGTTGACTGAAATAATATTAGTTTAGGTATGGCATGCCGGCAGATGAATCCTCATGGCAGAAGCAGGGGAAAAATAACAGCCCGACAACTACAAAAATAGGAAGAAAAATAAAAAAAGCAACCGATTGGGACATTTTTATCGATTCCTTTTTTTTCAGATTTTTCACGGACCACTGACATCTTTTATTACTCTTTGGGGAAATAATTTCAATAATTGCAGATTTAATCGTATTTTTGTGATATTAATTACGATTATAGTTCAAATTAAAAACAATAAGCTCATGGTAAGTTATAAAGAATTGGGTCTCGTAAACTCAAAAGAGTTGTTCAAGAAAGCAGTTGACGGAGGTTATGCCATCCCTGCTTTTAACTTCAACAACATGGAACAGTTGCAGGCCATCGTATCGGCCTGTGTGGAAACCAAATCGCCTGTGATCATGCAGGTATCCAGCGGTGCCCGCAAATATGCCAACCAGACGCTGCTGCGTTACATGGCACAGGGAGCCGTTCAGTATGCCAAGGAACTGGGATATGAGATCCCCATCGTGTTACACCTCGACCATGGTGATAGCTTTGAGCTCTGCAAGGATTGCATCGAAAGCGGTTTCTCGTCGGTGATGATCGATGGTTCGCACCTCCCTTATGAAGAGAACGTAGCGCTCACCAAAAAGGTGGTGGAATATGCACATGAGCACGGTGTAACCGTTGAAGGTGAACTGGGTATTCTTGCCGGCATCGAGGATGATGTACAGGCTGAACACCACACCTATACCGAACCGGATGAGGTGGTAGACTTTGTCTCCCGTACCGGTGTGGATTCACTGGCCATTTCGATCGGCACCTCTCACGGGGCATTCAAGTTCACCCCTGATCAGTGCACCCGCAATGAAGAGGGAGTATTGGTTCCGCCACCGTTGCGTTTCGACATCCTCGAAGAGATTGAAAAACGGATTCCCGGCTTCCCCATCGTACTGCATGGTTCCTCATCTGTGCCAATGAAATATGTTGAAACCATCAACAAGTATGGCGGCAAGCTGAGTGACTCTATCGGTATCCCGGAAGAGCAGCTTCGCAAAGCAGCCAAGTCGGCTGTCTGCAAGATCAACATCGACTCCGACGGTCGTCTGGCCATGACAGCTGCTGTACGTGAAGTGTTTGTCAACAGCCCGGCTGAGTTCGACCCACGTAAGTACCTGGGACCGGCACGTGAGGAGCTGAAAAAGCTTTACATGCACAAAACGGAGAAGGTGCTGGGCAGTGCCGGAAAGGCATAACCCGCCTGATTCAACACAATATGAAAAGAGACTGTTCGGGCGAACAGTCTCTTTTTTTTGGTTTTTTCAGTACATGATTAGATTCTCAATCCCGACGACTCATCTCAGCAACCAGCTTGTTGAAAGCTGTTTCTTTCATCAATTCATCGAGGGAGAGATGCATTCGGTAGCGCCAGTAATGCTCAGGGTTTGCAGGTATGTTGATTCGTTCGGTCGCCGCATCAGGTTTGCGCAGCCTTGCATTAAGCGACATCCAGTCCTGCCAGGGTAGAATCACCCACATAGCCGTTGATTGGAGATGTGACGCGATGATATCACTGCATATCGCAGGTGTACATTCCCCCTGTGCAGCACCTTCGTGGTGTAGCACTTCGTTGTAGTATCGTTGTGTCAACTCCCTGTTCTCACTCCACCACTGACGAATCGGTGACATGTCATGTGTGGAGGTGGTACATACGGAGTGATAGGGCAACCACTGCAGGTCGGTGAAAAGCACTTTGGGATCCTTGGGCATCCGTTGAATCTCCAGACTGAGCATCTGCAGCTCCTGCATTACGGAGGGTACACAATCAGGCACCATTCCCAGATCCTCCCCACAAACCAGCATCGATGTTGATGATATCAGCACCGGCAGTTTACGCATTGCCTGTTCACGCCAGTAGTAGTTGTGGCGATGATAGAAAAAGTCGTTGTAGAGACGGTTAAACGCCTCCTTTACATGATCATCGAGGTAACGGTAGGAATAAGAATATTGAGCGGTGATGCGTGGGTGAAAGCGGTTCTGATCGAGTGGATCCCGAACGAAGAGAACCTCGGTGCAAAGTGAATAGAGACCGTCACGCAACCGGATTGACTTATCATCTTGCTGCCTCTCAAAGAGAAGTTTTATTTTACGTTGTGTGTTACAGCACTCTTTCAAACGGAATCGTTGCCATCCTGTCACCTCCAGATAGTTCTCTTTCACCTCCCCGGCATAGTCGCCGAAGATATCGGACAGGAACTGTTCATGAATGAAAGGTTGCACCATCCGTTCTTCATCGAAGGGGATACCGGCACGGCTGATCTCTTCCGTCCAGTATGGTAACGCCGGGCTGAAATGACCCAG
>CAZBFS010000139.1:0-4847 GCA_964491215.1 uncultured Proteiniphilum sp. | reverse complement strand
CAGCAGATCGATAGGAGACTCAACGCGCTGGGAGCAATGATTAAGAGGGTGGAGTAATTATTCTTTGTCCTGTTTCAGTGCGATTTATTTGCTTTTATGGCGACTCTTTTATTACTTTGCAGATTCATTTAAAGAGATCAACAAACAGTTATTGCTTGCTGACCCTTGAACACAAATAAGAGTGAAACGACTCAATAACCACAACTAGTAATTATGCCAACGAATGCGGTCGTAACCGACATTAAACAAGTAACCATCCGGTTTTCAGGTGATTCCGGCGACGGAATGCAGCTCTCGGGCACCCTGTTCTCCACACTCTCGGCCATCTTCGGTAACGAGATCGCCACTTTCCCCGATTTCCCGGCGGAGATACGTGCACCGCAGGGATCACTGCATGGTGTATCCGGATTTCAGGTTCGCATCGGTGCGAAAGATGTGTACAACTCGGGCGACAAGACCGATGTGCTGGTGGCCATGAACCCCGCGGCATTGAAGGTGAATGCCCCCTATCTGAAAAAGGGGTCGATCGTACTGTTCGACACCGACTCCTTTCAGAAGAAAGATCTCGACAAGGCACTCTTTCAGACGTTGGATCCTTTCGAAGAACTGAACCTGGATCATATACAACCCGTAGGGGTAGCCATCACCTCCATGACCAAATCCTCACTGGAGGGATCGGGACTGGAGAACAAGGAGATGCTCCGCTGTAAGAACATGTTCGCACTGGGCATCGTTTGCTGGCTCTTCAACCGGCCGCTGGAGATCGCCGACAAGCTGTTGGAACAGAAGTTTGCTAAACGGCCGAAAATAGTGGAAGCCAATATCAAGGCACTGACCGACGGTTACAACTACGGCAACAACATACACCTGACCGCCTCCACCTATCGTATCGAACCGGTTGAAGCGACAAAGGGATTCTATACCGATGTGAACGGCAACACCGCCACCGCTTACGGATTGATCGCAGCCGCCGAGAAAGCAGGAGTGCCACTTTTCCTGGGCTCCTACCCCATCACACCGGCTACCGATATCCTGCATGAGCTGGCCAAGAGAAAAGATTTTGGTGTGAAAGCACTGCAGATGGAAGATGAGATTGCAGGCATCACCTCCTCTATCGGTGCCGCTTTTGCCGGCAGCCTGGCAGCCACCTCCACCTCGGGACCGGGACTGGCACTGAAAAGTGAAGCATTGGGTCTGGCGGTGATGACCGAGCTGCCACTGGTGGTGATTGACGTACAGCGTAGTGGCCCCTCCACGGGGATGCCCACCAAGAGCGAACAGACCGACCTGAATCAGGCACTCTACGGCCGCAACGGTGAGAGCCCCCTGGTGGTGTTGGCCGCAGCATCACCCACCGACTGCTTCGAGAGCGCTTTCGCTGCAGCCAAGATTGCACTGGAGCACATGACTCCGGTGATCCTGCTCACCGACGGGTATATTGCCAACGGCTCATCGGCCTGGAAGATCCCCGATATGAAAGAGTATCCTGAGATCAACCCACCCTACGTACAGAAACACTTCAACGGGGATGCTGGTGAATGGAAACCGTTCCTGCGCAACGACGACACCCTGGTAAGATACTGGGGTGTGCCCGGCACACCTCACTACATGCATCGTATCGGCGGCCTGGAGAAGGATCTGGTTACCGGTGTCATCTCCTCCAACCCGGAGAATCATCAGCGTATGGTCGACATCCGGCAGCAGAAGATCAACAACATCGCCCGCTTCATTCCGGAGCAGGAGGTTCTGGGAGACCCCGATGCCGACACGCTGATCGTAGGTTGGGGCGGCACACAGGGTCATCTGCTGGAGACCTTGCTTCGCTTGCGCGACAACGGCAAAAAAGTAGCCTATACCCATTTCCGGCATATTTCTCCACTCCCCGTCAACAGCCATGAGCTGTTGCGTCGCTATCGCAGGGTGATCATTGCAGAACAGAACAACGGTCAGTTTGCCGATTACCTGAACGGCAAATTCCCCGATCTGAATTCGATATGCAAGTACAACAAGGTGGAGGGACAACCCTTCAAGGTGAGCGAAATGGTAGAAGCATTTACCGAAATGATGGAAGGAAAATAAGTATGGAAGTAACAGAAATAAAATATCAGAAATATCTGGCCAAGGACTACAAGAGTGAAAATGCAGTACGCTGGTGTCCCGGTTGCGGCGACTACGCCATCCTGACCTGCCTGCAAAAGGCAATGGCAGAATTGAACGTCGACCCGCACAACACGGCTGTGATCTCCGGTATCGGCTGCTCCTCACGACTGCCCTACTATATGAACACCTACGGCTTTCACAGCATCCACGGCCGTGCAGCTGCCATTGCCACAGGGGTGAAGGTGGCCAACCCTGCCCTGAACGTATGGGTAGCCACCGGCGACGGCGACTCGCTCGCCATCGGCGGCAACCACTTCATACATGCTATCCGCCGTAATGTAGACATCAATATCATTCTGTTCAACAACAAGATCTACGGGCTCACAAAAGGACAATACTCCCCCACCTCTTCCAGGGGATTCGTCTCCAAGTCATCGCCCTACGGCACCATCGAAGACCCCTTCCACCCTGCTGAGCTTACTTTCGGTGCCAGGGGCACCTTCTTCGCACGCGCCATCGATGTGGACATGAAGAATCAGGTGGAGGTGATGGTAGAAGCCGCACGTCACAAAGGGACCTCCGTGGTGGAGGTATTGCAGAACTGTGTCATCTTCAACGATGGCATCCACAACAAGATCAGCGACCGCAGCTGGAAGGCCGACAACACCATCACGCTGCGGCAGGGAGAAAAAATGCTCTTCGGCAAGGAAAACGAAAAAGGGTTGGTGCTCGACGGATGGGACCTGAAAGCGGTTACCATCGGTGAAGAGGATTATACTCTTGATGACGTACTGGTACACGACGCCACCACGATGGACAATACCCTGCACATGAAATTGGCGTTGATGGATATTGCTGACGACCTGCCGGTAGCACTCGGGGTGATCCGCAGCGTGGAAGCTCCCTCCTATGAGAGTGACTACGAGCTGCAGATTGCCGAGGTACAGGAGAAAAGCCCGAAAAAATCGTTCACCGAGTTTCTGCTCGCTTCCTCAAACGTGTGGGAGGTAAAATGATGTGCTGATGTGCTGATGTGCTGATTTGCTAATCATCTTGCTTTCTCCGTCGTATCTCTTTATGGATCATCATCAGCTCACGGCTGGTCTGCCCCTTCACTGACGAGTTCTCTTCGGCACGACGGAACAGGTAAGGCATCATTGTCTTCACCTCACCATAAGGGACATACTTCGCCACATTATAACCCATCTCCGCCAGGTTATAGGTCAGGTGATCACTCATGCCGTAGAGCTGAGAGAAAAAGATTCCGCGATAATTGCGTGGCAGTTCGGCAGTGTCGATCAATGAAGCCAGCAGAAGTGTACTGGCTTCGTTGTGTGTGGCCACCATGAAATCAATGGTGTCGTGATGCTCCATGAAATAACGGATGATGGTATCGAAATCCCTGTCGGTGGCAGCCTTATCTGGCTGTATGGGTGAGGGATATCCTTTCTCGGCAGCACGCGCCCGCTCCTTCTCCATGTAGGCACCCCGTACAATCTTCAAGCCAAAGCGAAAACCGCCCTTCAGTGCCAAATGGTGGTGCTCCATGATTCGTGCGATACTGTCGTGACGATACATCTGGTAAGTATTTTGTACGATGGCCCTTTCACGGTTGTATTTCGCCATTAATCGCATCACCATCTCATCCAGCACCGGCTGAATCCAGCTCTCCTCGGCATCAATCAATACCGGTACACCCAGCTCATAGCCACGACGGAAGATAGCTTCTACCCGCTCTTCCACCCTTTTAAATGCTATACTCTCCTCATCTGTGAGCGGTTGCTGTTCACTCACTTTCACCAGCAGGTCAAAGCGTGCCAGACCGGTAATCTTGAAGGCACTAAAAGGTACACTATGGTTCTGATGTGCATATTCAACGGTGCGGATCACCTCTCTGCAGGTAGCATCAAACACGTCGTCCGACTCCTCTCCCTCCAGTGCATAGTCGAGGATGGAGAGCACGTTCCGCTCTGCCAGACGATCGATGGTTTTGCTACAGTCGGCAATAGACTCCCCTCCCACAAAATGGCGGTAGATGGTATTGCGGATGAGACCCTTTATCGGGAGATTTAGGTTAAAGGCAATTTTCACAAGGTATCTACCCATCCATACCAAGGGTTTACGGTTCATCACACTGAAAAGCTGGTATGCCTGCCTCAGGCTGCCATTAGACTGGTCACGGAAAGCGATTTCGGAATTACTGAAATCGGGGAGGTTGGTTTTTCCTGATTGCATGTGTGCTTGTAAAGTAATTAGATCTGTCACAAAAATAATAAAAAAAATAAATCCCGGATACAATATAAAAATATTAAACAGGACAACTAATAGAGCGCAGCAGAAAAATAGTTAAAATAAATCCGGAATCTGTTTTCATCAGACAAAAATTAAATATATTTGCAACACAGATAAACCACAAACAGAACCAATATGCCTAAAGGAATCTACCAACTACCGGATGTGAAGAACGAACCGGTGAAGAGTTATTCACCAGGATCACCCGAAAGAACTGCATTGAAGCAAAAACTGGATGAACTGAACAAGGGGGGACTTGATCTTCCCATGATCATCGGCGGAGAAGAGGTGCGCACCGGCAACCTGCACGATATCCGTCCTCCCCACAACCACCGGCACCTGCTTGGACATTACCACCAAGGCGATAAAAGCCATGTGGAGATGGCCATCAATGCGGCATTGAAGGCCAAACCGGCATGGGAGGCAATGAATTGGGAGAGTCGTGCTGCCATCTT
>CAZBFS010000138.1:0-4856 GCA_964491215.1 uncultured Proteiniphilum sp. | reverse complement strand
TACAGCTAATCGCTTACAGCTTATGACTAACAGCTAAAAAATATGACGCGACGAAAACTGAAACTGGAAGAGCTCAACCGCATTAGCGTAGAAGAGTTCCAAAATGCAGAAAAGATAGCGCTCACGATAGTGCTCGACAACGTGCGCAGCCAGCACAACATCGGATCGGTGTTTCGCACGAGCGACGCCTTCCGGGTGGAGGAGATCATACTCTGCGGCATCACCGCCACACCCCCGAACGTGGAGATACACAAGACAGCCCTGGGGGCGGAAGATTCCGTGAAATGGCGCTACATGGATGAAACGCTCGCTGCCGTTCAAATGCTGCAAGATCGCGGATATACTGTCTTCGCGGTAGAGCAAGCAGAGAAGAGCCTCTCGCTGGAGGAGATGGTGTTGCAAAAGGAAAAAAAATATGCCGTGATCCTCGGTCACGAGGTGCACGGCGTACAGCAGGCAGTGGTTGATGCCTGCGACGGGTGCATCGAGATCCCCCAGATCGGCACGAAACACTCGCTCAACGTCTCCGTTGCTGCCGGCATCGTTATCTGGGACTTCTTCCGGCAACTCAGCCGCTGAAGAGAGCAACCGCAATCCAGACAGCCATTCACCCCACTGCCCCATGCAATGCAATCACTCTTCCCAGCGTTGCAGGCTTACAGTTTCTCCGTCGAACACCGCATAGGAGAAATAGCTGATCCAGTCGCCCAGGATGATCACGTCCGACCGATCTGCGATAGGCAGGTCCAGCAGTATGTGACGGTGCCCGAAGATGAAATAATTGATGTAGGGTAACTCTTTCAACTTCTCTTTGGCAAACAACACCAGATGCTCCTTATCCTCACCCAAATATGCTTGTACTCCTCCATTCAGACGGCTGCTGTTGGACCAGGCGTGAGCCAGCGGTATGGTCCACCGCGGGTGGACGGCCGAGAAGCACCGTCGCAGAAAGCGGCTGTGGAAAATCTTGCGCAGCAGGTGAAAGGAGCGGGAGTCATCTCCCAGGCCATCCCCGTGGGCAAGGAAAAAGCGTTTACCACCGATATCGATGATGAACGGTTCGAAATGGAGAATCATCCCACACTCCACCGAAAGGTAGTCGGTGAGCCAGATGTCATGGTTGCCAATAAAGAAGTGGATCTCCACCCCCTCATCCGTCAGCTCCGATATCTTCCCAAGGAGCCGGGTGAAACCTTTCGGTACCACATGGCAGTACTCATACCAGTAATCGAAGATATCCCCCAGCAGGTAGATCGCCTTCGCATCCTGCCGCACGCTCTCCAGCCAACGGCATAGCTTACGCTCGGTCTCGCGACTGTCAGGGTGAAATCGCGATCCCAGGTGGGCATCCGAAAGAAAATAGACCTTGTCCTTCACCTCTTTTTTCTCCTCCCCGGTCACATCATTCCCAGCTCGAAGAGAGCCTCTTCACTCATCATGGAGCGGTCCCATGGCGGATCGAAGGTGAGGTTGATATCCACCTTGTTCACCTCTTCTATCGATTCCACCTTCATCTGGACATCCATCAGGATGAAATCGGCTGCCGGGCAGGCGGGGGAGGTGAAGGTCATCTCGATGGTGACGTTGTTGTGGTCATCCACATCCACATCATAAATCATTCCCAGATCATATATGTTGACGGGTATCTCAGGGTCATAGACCGTCTTGAGCATCACCACGATCTTATCCTGTAAAGCCTGTAATTCTTCGTTCATATGGTTTCTCTTTTCTGTTTAAACCGTTTTACCGGCATATTGTTTAACCGCCTCAGATGATTCCCTCATCGGCAAAGCTGTAATAGCTCTCGCCGCAGACAATGATGTGGTCCAGCAGCGTAATGTCCATCCATTGGGCAGCCTCCTTCAGCTTGCGGGTGATCTGCCTGTCCTGGGGACTGGCGGTGCAGTTGCCCGAAGGGTGATTGTGACCCAGCAGGATGCCGGAAGCATAATGTCCCAGTGCCTCCCGTAGGATCAGCCGGATGTCGACGACCGTGCCCGAGATGCCGCCACGGCTCACCTGGAGGGTACTCAGCACCTTGTTGGAACGATCGGTGAGCAGCGCCCAGGTCTCCTCATGGTTCAGGTCGCAAAGGATCGGATAAAAATGATCGTAGGCATCGCATGAGGAGGTGATCTTCTTCCGTTCGCCGGCCTCTGCCGATCTTCGCCTGCGCCCCAGCTCCAGGGCGGCGATCACAGAAACAGCTTTCGCCTCACCGATACCCCGATACCGCTGTACCAGGTCGGTCACACCCATCCGTCCCAGCCTGTTGAGGTCATTGCCGGCATCCAGCAGGATCCGCCTGCCCAGTTCCACGGCACTCTCCCTGTCGTTGCCCGATCCGATCAGTATGGCAATCAGCTCCGAGTCGGAGAGTGCAGTGACCCCCTTCAGCAGCAACTTCTCCCGCGGCCGGTCCTCCTCAGCCCACTGCTTGATGCTTAACTTGCTCATGACATTGCTATTAAACGTCAGACAGCACAAAAATACAAAGAAAAACAGGGCCGGCATGCAAATCACGCCAGAAAAATGATTCGGTAGCGGTTCAATCAATCACATTCCTTCTGCCTGGAAAGAGTATCGAGAGTAAGATGTAAAAGAGTGCCGCCGCCGTGATTCCAAAGATATTGGGGTCAAGTCCGAACGGCAGCTTCACGGACAGGAGGGTGAGGGTCAGCGTGGTGCCCCCCCCGGTGATCATGGCCCAGAAGGCAGCAGTGGCACTCCCCTTCCTGGTGAAGAATGCACCCAGCACCGGTATAAAAAGGCCACTCACCATGAAGGCGTAGGAGTGGAGCATCAGCTCGAGTACATTCTCCATCCGCAAGGCGATCAGTAAGCCCAACAGGCCGATGCCAAGGGTGATCAGCTGCGACTGTATCAGGCGCGCCCGCTTGCTCTTGGGCAGTGGCCTGATTTTCTTCAGGATATCGCTTTCGATGTTGCCGGAAGCTGCCATGATGCAACTGTCGGCGGTAGACATCACTGCGGAGAAGTAGGCCGCCATCATCAATCCCATCAGCCCCACCGGCAAGATGGTGCGCAACAGCAACGGCAACCCCATCTCGGCATCCATCATCTCACCGGGTGCGAAGCCCATGTGGGAGAACATGCCATTCTCGAACGCCACCCGGGCAAACAGTCCCAGGATCACCCCCATGAATGCCATGACGGGCCACTCGAAAGCACCGGCAATGTACCACGCTTTCTGTGCCTCCCTGGGCGTGCGGGTAGCATAGATCCGCTGGTAGAGCGTCATCCCGACAAACCAGATGGGGATGATGGTCACCGCCCAGTTGAGGATGGTGGGCCAGCCGATGTTGTTGAGTTTCAGGAATTCGTCCGGCAAAGTAGCCCGGATCGCCTCCATTCCTCCGATGGCATGGTAGCCCAGCGGAATGCCGATCAGAATCAATCCCGCCAGCAGGATGATCCACTGTACCACATCGGTGTAGATCACCGCCTTGAGGCCACCCATGGCGGTGTAGGCAACAGCGATCACTCCCATGAAGATGAGCGCGGTGGTCATGTCGAGTCCCTCGAAAGTGGCGGATGCCAGCTTGGCACCGGCAAGCAGCTGCGAACTGGTGAAGCCAATGTAGCCAACAGCAGAGATGATACCGGCCAGTAGTGCCACGCGAGGACTATAGAAATACTCAAACAGCTGTGGAAAGGTATAGAGCTTGAGCCTTTTGGAGAGCTTACCCGCCTTGGGAATCAGGAAGACAGCACTCAGCCAGGCACCGAGCAGTCCCGTGAAGAGCATCCAGGAGCCGGAGAGGCCCATCAGAAAACCAAGACCGCCCAGACCGATGGAGAAGCCACCCCCCACGTCGGTGGCCACTACTGAAAGACCGATCACCGGGCTGCTCATGGAACGACCTCCCACATAGTAGTCGTCGGCATTCTTGTTCTTTCTCAGAAAATAGATCCCGATGCCCAGCACAAAGAGCATGTAAACCGTGAAAATTAGGATGTCGATGATATGCATAGCAGTTTGTTTGGCTGCATTGAAATAGAGAGGATAACAAAGGCAGCTGAGTTGAAAAAAGCGGTTATGCCATATATTGCAGCGTGGCATCGATAGATAACCAATTGCAAATCTATAAAAAATGGAGAGAACGGCAAAAGGATGCATAAAACAAATACAGGGAACATCACGGTGTGACGCCCCCTGCACTCAATTTTTCGGATGGGATGCTACTCTCTCACCCGCTCCACGTAGGAGCCGCTTCGTGTATCGATCTTCACCTTTTCTCCGGTGTTGATAAAAAGAGGTACCCGCACCTCGGCACCCGTCTCTACCGTTGCCGGTTTCAAGGTGTTGGTGGCGGTGTCACCCTTGATACCCGGTTCGGTGTAGGTGATCTCCAACACCACGTGGGTCGGCATCTCGGCGGTGAGGATGGTGCCACTCTCGGCATGTATCTGTACCTCCACCACGTCACCCTCTTTCAGGAACTTCACACCCTCGATCTGCTCCTCCGGAATGGGGATCTGCTCGTAGGTCTCGGTATTCATAAAGTTATACCCCATGTCGTCGCGATAGAGGTACTGGAAAGAGCGGCGCTCAATGCGCACCTCATCCACCTTGACACCCGAGTTGAAGGTTTTGTCGAGAACGCGGCCGGTGGTCACATTCTTCAACTTGGTACGGACGAATGCGGCACCTTTACCCGGTTTCACATGGAGAAACTCCACGATGAAGTAATACTGACCCTCGAGGTCGATGCACATGCCGTTTCTGAAATCAGCGGTTGTTGCCATACATTATATTTGTCTGAGTTATATTTGAATGAGGCCGCAAAAGTAATGGTTTTATCCCAGAACGGCAAATAAATTAACGAGTTGGC
>CAZBFS010000137.1:0-4870 GCA_964491215.1 uncultured Proteiniphilum sp. | reverse complement strand
GCTGAGGTTGGTAACCCGCACATCGGTGCGGAAACCCTCGGTCTCCTGCACGTACCAAAGCGGGTAGGTGTCATTGTCGCCGTTGGTGAAAAGAATACCGTTTTCACCAACGCCACAGAGGTAGTTCATACCGGTGTCACGTGCCAGGGTTCTTCCGGAGCGGTCATGGTCGTCCCAATTCTGGGAAGCCATCTGCAGCGGTACGAAGAGTGTTGCCAACGTTGCCAGGAGGGTTGCTCCGGTGGTGCTTTTAATATATTTCCGCAGGAAGAGGCTGATGCCGGCCACGCCCATGCCCACCCAGATGGAGAAGGCATAGAAGGAGCCGGAGTAGGCGTAGTCACGTTCACGTGGCTCAAAGGGTGTCTGGTTGAGGTAGAGGATGATGGCCAGCCCGGTCATGAAAAAGAGCATGAAAAGGATGGAGAAGCTCATGAATCCCTTTTTGCCCAGGCGCAGCTGGTAGAAGATACCGATCAGGCCGAGCAACAACGGAAGCATGTAGTATTTGTTATGTCCTTTGTTGTTGACGATATCGGGCGCAATATTATCCTGGGGTCCCAGTCCAAGCAGATGTTCATCGATGACGGGAATACCGGTGATCCAGTTGCCGGTGGTGATACCACCGTCACCCTGGATATCATTCTGGCGCCCCGAGAAGTTCCACATGAAATAACGCCAATACATGTAGTTGATCTGGTAACTGACCATGTACCTGATGTTCTGCATGAAGGAGGGTTTGCTGTTGCGGTCGGTGACACCTCCCCACCGTTCATATCCGAGGATGTGGTTGCGGAAAGAGGGATTCATGGGGTTGGAGTGCATCCGGGTGAACAGCATCGTATTTGTATACTTGTAACTGCCCGATATAGTCTTTATATATTGGTCTTTCTGGTCGGGTGATGTTTTGAGCACCTTGTTGTAGGCGGTTGTCTTCCCTGACGTGATAGCTGACCCATTGGCGTCTCTGGCGATCTGTGAAGCAAAGGTGGAGCCATGTATCAATGGTGTCTGACCGTACTGTTCACGGTTCAGGTATCTGCCCAGAGAGAAGATATCTTCAGGTGAGTTGAGGTCGAGTGGCGTGTTGGCCGACGAGCGGATGGGAATCAGCGCGTAGGCGGAGAATCCTACCAGGATCACCATGATGGAAGACAACACCAGGTTGACAAAACGATTGGTTATCTTCTTGTACTTGAAAACAAAATAGGCAGCGGTTGCAATCAGGACAAGCCATATCCAGGGCTTGCTGCCAATGAAGAGGATACCGGTGAGTCCCAGTGAAATGAAGAGCGCGATATGTGCCCTTTTGTCCGATCTTCTCTCTGACGATGATTCGATCAGACCCCATGCAACGGTGGCCACCAGCAAAATCAAGTAGGCAATGAGACCGCTGTTATAGGACATGCCAAGGCTGTTCACGAAGAAGAGCTCGAACCATCCTCCCACCTTGGTGAAACCGGGGATGATGCCCCACATTAATACAATGATCAGTCCGAAGGAGAGCAGCAGAGAGAGCAGGCCTCCTTTCCAGGTGGGGTTATCCCGCTTCCGGAAATAGTATACCAGCACGATGGCCGGGATACAGAGCAGGTTGAGCAGGTGCACACCCACAGAGAGCCCCATGATGTAGGCAATCAGCACCAGCCACTTGTCGGAATGTGGCTTGTCGGCATTGTCTTCCCACTTGAGGATCAGCCAGAATACCAGGGCGGTGAGCATGGAGGAGAAGGCATATACCTCGCCCTCCACGGCTGAGAACCAGAAGGTGTCGGAGAAGGTGTATACCAGCGATCCCACAAGTCCGCTGCCGATAACAGCAATGAGCTGTCCCCTGTTAAGCCGGGTGCTGCCGCTGCTTATCAGCAGCTTGCGTGTCAGGTGTGTGATGGTCCAGAAGAGGAAGAGGATGGTGAAAGCACTCATCAGCGCCGACATGCTGTTGATCATCAGTGCCACCCGTGAGGGATCCTGTGCAAACTGGGTGAAGAGATTTCCTACCAGCATAAAGAAAGGAGCGCCGGGAGGGTGTCCCACTTCAAGCTTGTAGGCAGAGGTGATGAACTCGCCGCAGTCCCAGAAACTGGCCGTGGGCTCAATGGTGAGCAGGTATACCACAGCTGCAACGGCAAACACAACCCATCCGGTAATGTTGTTGATTAGCTTGTATTTATTCATTCCATTCTTCTCTTTGTGATCATCGGCATTTGCCTGAATCCTACACTATTATGCTAAATTGGGGCAAAGATAAGGAAATCTGTTCATTCTTTCCGATCTTTTTTCCTTCATTTTGCAGGCAGGATATTAAAATAGCTGAAATTTTACGGATAGTGCATCCAACGCAGCCGGGTGCTACAAAAGAGTGAAAGCAGAACGGAGTGGAGGTGAAAATGTTAAGAGAATGTTAATAAATGTCTAATGTCTTTAAAAACAGTTTAGTATGTTATATAACATAAAATGTTATAACATGATGAAATACAATAATATATAAGCGGATTCCTGTTTTTTCGAATCTGGATGCCAATAAAAAAGAATGTTCAATATTTGGAGGAGAAACAATTAAAAGTTTACTTTGAGATCAAATAAGGAAAAAAATCTACAATTTTTAAGGTCATTTAGTAATAGTTTGTCAACCATGCAGGTTACAGTAGTTATCTTCAAACCATCAGCAATTCAACGAGGTATCCTGGGAGAAGTGATTGGTCGCTTCGAGAAGAAAGGGATTCAGATTGTGGGGATGAAGATGCTCTGTTTTACCGACAAGATGGTATCGGAACATTACGCACATTTGGCACACAAGCCCTTCTTCGGCAGGATCAAAGAATCGATGCAGGCGAGTCCGGTGGTGGCAATGGCGTTAAAGGGAGTGGATGTGATCAATGTGGTGCGGCAGCTTGCAGGCATCACCAACGGAAGAGAAGCCCAACCTGGAACAATCAGGGGTGATTACAGCATGAGTGTTCAGGAGAACATTGTTCACGCATCTGATTCACCAGAGACGGCGGCCCGTGAATTGGCACGTTTTTTCTCAGAGAATGAAATTTTCACCTATCCGCATTTTCTCCTTCCATATACATATGCGAATGATGAGGTGTAGGAGTTAGGTTGATGTGATTTGTAATTGAAATTTAGAAGTAAGTAAGTATAATGGAGAAAGGTCATATTTTTGCAAAAGCACGCATCCTGTTGCCCGCAACCTTGATGTTCTTCACCTTAAATGCTTTTTCACAAGCAGTACTCCTGTCACCCGAAAATTCCAGACCGGAGGTTACCCATAAGCAGTTACACAGTTCCAGTTTAAGCGATCAGCCTGGCTTGTTTGCCGATGGTTTGAAGTTGAAATTGAATTTGTCGGTGCTTGAGGAGGCTGAAGAACGGCGGGAGGAATTCGACCCCAACGCGATACCTGCTGACGACATTTATGGAGGGATGTGGGTAAACCACAACGTCAATATCTACGGCAGTTTGAAGAATGCTCCCGACACTTTCATTGTCAACCTGGAAAACTTCACCATGCCGGCTAACGGACACATGACCTCCAATTTCGGAAGAAGGGGCAGTCGCCGTTATCATTACGGTATTGACATCAAAGCACAGACCGGTGATACCATTTATGCTGCTTTTGACGGCAAGATTCGGGTGAAGCAGTATGAGAGGAGAGGATATGGTTATTACCTGGTGATTCGCCATGTGAACGGACTGGAGACGGTATATGGACATCTCTCCAAGTTCCTCGTGGACGAGAATGAGTTCATCCGCTCGGGTCAGCCCATTGGTCTGGCCGGCAACACGGGACGTTCTTTCGGCTCCCATCTTCACTTCGAGACGCGTTTCCTGGGGAAGCCGATCAATCCCAATTTCATCATTGACTTCCAAAACAAGGTGCCTCACCGTGATGAATACCTGGTCACCACCTCCAGCTACAAGCAAACAAGCCGTAGCAGCAGCAGTGTATCCGTCTCTTCCTCTACCATTTACAAAGAGGCTACTGCTAATACCAACAAATATGTATCGGGGGAAGTGAAGTATCATCGCATCAAACAGGGAGATACCCTTGGTGCCATTGCCCGCAAGTATGGTGTCTCGGTCAGTGAGCTGTGTGAGATCAACAGTATCTCCACGCGGACGGTGCTCCGTATTGGTAAGACGCTCCGTATCTCTTGATGCCGTACTCCACAAACAGAGAGAAATAAGGGTACAGGATGTTTTCCTGTACCTTTTTTTTTGTCTATCTTTGTGCGGCGTAACAGTGTAAAACCCCTGTTCGCATCAATTGTTTTATGTTACACAGATTCAAGCCCATTGATGATGGATGCAACCAATCAGCAGTTTGACGAAGTGGCGGCTTTCTGCCGCGAGATCTTCTCGAAGAAGCTTACCGACTACGGAGCCTCCTGGCGCATATTACGCCCCGAATCGGTCACCGACCAGATCTTTATCAAGGCCAACCGGATTCGCACACTCGAAGTGAAGCGGGAGAGCCGTGTGGAGGAGGGAATCTTCCCCGAGTTCATCGGTATCGTCAACTACGGCATCATCGGACTCATTCAGTTACAGCTGGGCTATGCTGATACAATCGATCTGACAACAGAGCAGGCTTTGGACCTGTATGACGATTTTCAGCGAAAGGCCAGGGAGTTGATGGGGGCCAAGAATCACGATTATGACGAAGCCTGGAGGAGCATGCGTATAAGCTCATACACCGATCTGATCCTGATGAAGATCTACCGCACCAAGGAGATTGAGAGCAACCAGGGTGAGACCCTTATCTCGGAGGGTGTGGATGCCAACTATATGGATATGATCAACTACGCCATCTTTGGACTGATCAAATTGCATTTCGGAGAGGACCCTGCATGAAGCTGCTGCC
>CAZBFS010000136.1:3773-4982 GCA_964491215.1 uncultured Proteiniphilum sp. | reverse complement strand
TATGTACGGGAGTGATTTAATCCAGACTGATGTTCAGTCCCAATCCTTTAAGCTCATGCAGCAACACGTTGAGTGATTCGGGGATACCTGCCGATGGCATAGCCTCCCCTTTCACGATTGCTTCGTAAGCCTTGGAGCGTCCCACAACGTCGTCCGATTTCACCGTAAGGATCTCCTGGAGGATATGAGAGGCACCAAATGCTTCAAGGGCCCACACCTCCATTTCTCCGAAACGCTGTCCACCAAACTGGGCTTTACCCCCCAATGGTTGTTGCGTGATGAGTGAGTAGGGACCGATGGAGCGGGCATGCATCTTATCTTCCACCATGTGGCCGAGCTTTAGCATGTAGATGATCCCAACCGTTGCCGGCTGGTCGAATCGTTCTCCGGTACCACCGTCGTAGAGGTATGTTTTACCATAAGTGGGCACCTTGCCCTTATCTGTCCAATGGTTCAGGTCGTCGATCGATGCCCCGTCGAAGATGGGGGTGGCGTATTTAATGTCCATCTCTTTACCGGCCCATCCGAGCACGGTCTCGAAGATCTGTCCCAAGTTCATACGGGAGGGTACACCCAGCGGGTTGAGCACGATGTCTACCGGTGTTCCGTCGGCAAGGAAAGGCATGTCTTCCTGGCGTACGATGCGCGAGACGATACCCTTGTTACCGTGGCGACCGGCCATCTTGTCACCCACCTGAATCTTCCGTTTCTTGGCCACGTAGACCTTGGCGATCTGCATGATGCCCGAGGGCAGCTCATCACCGATGGTGAAGTCGAACCGCTTGCGTTTAAGCTCGGAATCGAGTTCCTTGAAGCGACGCAGGTAGTTGATCACCGTAGCGCGGATCAGTTCATTTTTATGGGTGTCGGCGGTCCACTTGTTTAACTGTACCGACTGGAAGTCGATCTCGTTCAGCACCTTATGAGTGAACTTAGCACCCTTGGGGACGATGTCCATATTGGTGTAGTCCTTCACCCCTGCTGATGACTTACCCTCGGTGAGGTGCAACAGCTTTTCAATCAACACCTTCTTGAGCTCTTCCATCTTCAGCTCATACTCTTCATCGAGCTTGGGTAGCAGTGCCTTGTTGGAGAGCTTTGTTTTTCCCTTCTTGGAAGCCTTGGAGAAGAGGTTGGTGTTAATCACCACACCTTTCAGCGAGGGGGATGCTTTCAGAGAAGCATCCTTCACATCACCAGCCTTGTCAC
>CAZBFS010000136.1:0-3763 GCA_964491215.1 uncultured Proteiniphilum sp. | reverse complement strand
CACCGAAGATGGCGCGCAACAGTTTCTCTTCGGGTGAGGGGTCCGATTCTCCCTTGGGTGTGATCTTACCGATCATGATGTCTCCCGGCTTGATGCGTGCACCCACGCGTACGATACCCCTTTCATCGAGGTCCTTTGTGGCCTCTTCGCTCACGTTGGGGATATCGGAGGTGAGCTCTTCCAGTCCGCGCTTTGTCTCGCGTACCTCAAGTGAGAACTCTTCCACGTGCACCGATGTGAAGACATCGTCACTCACCATCCGCTCACTGAGCACGATGGCATCTTCAAAGTTGTATCCTTTCCAGGGCATGAATGCCACTTTCAGGTTTTTACCGATGGCCAGCTCACCCTTTTCGGTGGCATATCCTTCGGTGAGAATGTCACCCGCTTTAACCTTTTCACCCACCTTGCAGATGGGACGCAGGTCGATGGTGGTGTTCTGGTTTGTTTTCCGGAACTTGGGGATGATATAGCTCTTCACCGCATCGTCGAAGCTGGTGAATTCCTCCTCCTCACTGCGCTCATATTTGATCTTGATGGTGGTGGCATCTACATAGATGATCTCACCATTGCCCTCTGCCATGATCTGTGTACGCGAATCGTGGATCACCTGGCTTTCAATACCGGTACCCACGATGGGCGCTTCAGTACGCATCAGTGGTACTGCCTGGCGCATCATGTTCGATCCCATCAGTGCACGGTTGGCATCGTCATGCTCCAGGAAGGGGATGAGGGAGGCAGCGATGGAGGCTATCTGCATGGGCGATACATCCATCAGCTCAACCTCTTCCGGTGCGATTACCGGGTAGTCGGCATCCTTACGTGCTTTCACGCGGGGGTTGACGAACTTACCCTTCTCGTCGAGAGGTGCGTTGCCCTGTGCGATAAGCCTCTCCTCCTCTTCTTCAGCGGCCAGATAGATCACCTCCTCGTTCTTGATGTTCACCTTGCCGTTATCCACCTTACGGTAGGGGGTCTCGATGAAACCCAGGTCGTTGATCTTGGCATAGACACAGAGCGAGGAGATCAGACCGATATTGGGTCCTTCCGGTGTCTCAATGGGGCAGAGACGTCCGTAGTGAGTGAAATGCACGTCGCGCACCTCGAAACCGGCACGCTCACGTGAGAGACCACCGGGGCCGAGCGCCGAGAGACGTCGCTTGTGGGTGATCTCCGCCAGCGGGTTGGTCTGGTCCATGAATTGCGAGAGTGCGTTGGTGCCGAAGAAGGTGTTGATCACCGAGGAGATGGTCTTCGCGTTGATCAGGTCGATCGGCGTGAACACCTCGTTGTCACGGACGTTCATCCGTTCGCGGATGATGCGTGCCATGCGGTTGAGGCCTACCCCAAACTGTGTGTAGAGCTGTTCGCCCACGGTACGCACACGGCGGTTACTGAGGTGGTCAATGTCATCGACCATCGCCTTGGAGTTGATCAGTTCGATCAGGTATTTGATGATCTCAATGATGTCTTCCTTGGTGAGTACACGGGTGTCGACATCAATGTTGAGATTCAGTTTCTTGTTGATACGGTAACGACCCACATCGCCCAGGTCATACCGCTTCTCCGAGAAGAAGAGGTTGTTGATCACCTCGCGTGCACTCGAGTCGTCGGCCGGCTCGGCACTGCGCAGCTGGCGGTAGATATGCCGGATGGCATCGATCTCCGAGTTGCTGGGGTCTTTCTGCAGGGTGTTGTAGATGATGGAGTAGTCTGAAGTGTTAGCAGACTCTTTGTGCAACAGGATGGAAGATACACCTGACTCAAGGATGTCATCCATGTGTCCCGCTTCCAGCACCGTCTCACGTTCAATAACCACCTCGTTGCGTTCGATGGAGGTCACCTCACCGGTATCTTCGTCTACGAAGTCTTCCATCCATGATTTCAGTACGCGGGCGGCAAGCTTGCGACCGGCAACCTTCTTCAGGTTTGTTTTGTTCACCTTCACCTCCTCTGCCAGATCGAAGATCTCGAGGATATCCTTGTCGCTCTCGAAACCGATGGCACGCAGCAACGTGGTGACGGGTAATTTCTTTTTGCGGTCGATGTATGCATACATCACGCTGTTGATATCGGTGGCAAACTCAATCCATGATCCCTTGAACGGGATGATGCGGGCAGAGTAGAGTTTGGTGCCGTTGGCATGCATGCTCTGTCCGAAGAAAACGCCGGGTGAACGGTGCAGCTGCGAGACTATCACCCGTTCCGCGCCATTGATCACGAAGGTTCCCTTTTCAGTCATGTAGGGGATGGTGCCCAGGTATACATCCTGGATCACGGGGGTGAAGTCTTCATGGTCGGGGTCGGTGCAGTACAAGTAGAGCTTGGCCTTCAGCGGTACGCTGTAGGTGAGCCCTCTGTCGATACACTCATCGATGGTGTAACGCGGGGGATCTACGTAGTAATCTAAAAATTCAAGTACAAAATTATTCCGGGTGTCAGTGATAGGGAAGTTTTCCGTGAAAACCTTGTACAATCCTTCATTTTTTCTGCTTTCGGGGGGGGCGTCCAGCTGGAGAAAATCCTGAAACGATTTTAACTGTACTTCCAGAAAATCCGGAAAATCGAGCGGATTTGTAATCGACGCGAAATTGATTCTTGGGTTGGCGTTATTTGAAGACATGGAAATGAGTTTATGAACCTAATATATATTGACACAAAAGGTTAAGAATCTTCAGGAAGAAGATTCCTAACCATATTAACCTAATTTAGGTAAATGCTATTTAAGTTCAACTTCTGCTCCAGCCTCTTCAAGTTGTTTTTTCAAAGCGTCTGCTTCGTCTTTTGTTACACCTTTTTTCAATTCGCTGGGAGCTCCGTCCACTAAATCTTTTGCTTCTTTCAGGCCGAGTCCGGTAAGTTCCTTCACTGCCTTTACCACAGCCAACTTGGCGGAACCTGCACTTTTCAGGATCACGTCGAAAGCTGTCTTTTCTTCCACTGCGGCTTCAGCAACTGCAGGACCTGCAGCCATGGCTACAGCGGCAGCAGCCGGTTCGATGCCGTATTCCGTTTTCAGGATTTCAGCCAGTTCGTTCACCTCTTTTACGGTCAAGTTCACTAATTCTTCAGCAAATTTTTTTAAGTCTGCCATTGTTGTATTGGTTTAAATTGATTACTAATTCTGTTTGTTGATGTTGATTTTTTGGGAAGGTGATCTCCTTCGTGCTGCCAGGGGCAGCGATCATGTGGAAAAGGGTCCTGTTTGTCAGGCTTCCTCCTTCTCCGACAATGTTTTGAGTACTCCGTGGAGCAGCGTGCCACCCGACTGGAGTGCAGAGATCACATTCTTTGCAGGTGACTGCAACAGTGCGATCACATCGCCGATAAGCTCTGTCTTGCTCTTGATGTTGATCAAATCCTTCAATGCACCGGCACCTACAAAGAAGCTTTCCTGAACGTAGGCTCCCTTTAACGCGGGTACTTTGTCGGCTTTGTACTTGTCGATCAGCTTGGCAGGAGCATTCGCTGCGTTGGAAAACATGATAGCCGTGTTACCCTTCAGAATGGGGTAGAGCTCTTCATAATTCCCTTCGAGCGATTCGAAAGCTTTCTGCAGCAAGGTATTCTTCACCACCATCAGCTTAATATCTTCCTTGAAGCATTCTCTTCTCAGCTTGCTGGTTTTTGCCGCATTGAGTGTGGCAATATCAGTAAGATAGAAGTTTTCAAACTCCTGGAGACTGGCTGCGATTTGTGCGATAATTTGTTGTTTATCTTCCTTTTTCATAGATTTCTGTTTCGTTCATTAGATTTCTTCTGC
>CAZBFS010000135.1:0-4984 GCA_964491215.1 uncultured Proteiniphilum sp. | reverse complement strand
CTTGATGAACCTGTCTGCAATACAAACCTGTGGGCAGGTTCATGCTTTGATCCGGGTCTTCTCTTTTCTTCTGCCGGCTCTGTTGCCCAGCAACAGCACTACAACCAGTAAGATAATCACCACTCCGTCGATCAGAGATCCGGTCAGCACGGAAGGATCGTAAGCGAGGGTGAAGAGCAGGATCACCAGCCATCGGGTAAGCAACACCGTGGCGATCAGCCATACCGTAAAACGGATTCTATACTGATCCTTTGCAAAAGCCATCATCAGTAGCGCCGCTCCGAAGATCAGGTTCTCGGCCGTGATGATATGCCATACATAGCGGAAGATTGTCTGTGAACTTACTTCCAGAGAAGTGGTTCCCATTTCCGCAAGCAGGGTTAGGTTCCCATTCAACGCGTGTGTTACGGCTGA
This sequence comes from uncultured Proteiniphilum sp., assembly GCA_964491215.1. Taxonomy (GTDB): domain Bacteria; phylum Bacteroidota; class Bacteroidia; order Bacteroidales; family Dysgonomonadaceae; genus Proteiniphilum. The sequence goes on along the minus strand of CAZBFS010000135.1, from coordinate 4,570 downwards.
CACAAGAAAAATGATGCCCGCCACCAGAAAATAGTAATTCTTTTTTGTCTTCATGATTCATTTTCGTTTCACATCAGTAAAAATCCTCCTCCTCAGTTGCATTGTACTGAGCGGAACCAGCTGGCTATTGCCTCCATCTCCTCCTGCGCCAGATCCTTCAGGAAGGGAAGCTTCTCTTTCATTATCTTAAAGGATAGTGCATTGATCCCCGGTGTGAGCGGCATGAATCCTTCAACACCTGATGCGGTTGCCTCTATTGAACGGCTCAGGTGACGGTCGCCACAGGAGAAATTGAAGTCATCCATGGCGATCGACTGCACAAGAGGATTGGTTCCTGTCTTGTAGCTGATCACCCTGTTGTTCACATCATACACAATGCTCCAGCGGGTATGTTCACCCTGTGCCACGCTATCGAGCGTAGCAAACGCATAGGCTGCCGGATCCGCTTGCCCGTCATACCCCTCCACTCTGTCTGCCGCTTTGGAGAATCTGCCGGAGGAATTGTGCTCCATATCGTCGTAGTGCCCGACTTCCCCTTTTTTCAGATCATCTCTGTAACGAAGGGAGGTTTCATAGGTTGAGTTGGTCAGTACGGCTACCGGCAACACTTCGCCTCTATGCACCACCATCCTGCCGTCGAGGAACTCGATGACCGCGCTGTTCCCCTCTGCATCAGTGACCAGGAAATGAAGATAGGCAAAGGGTCTGTCGTAAATTCTCAGCAGGGTGTCGCTGTCGATCACCTGCTGCAGGGTGGCAGCCCTGTCCAGTTGATACTGTACCCACTGAAACTCATTCAGTGCAACCCTCTCATCCGCCTCCGGGTATCGGGTACCGTCGAGCCACATCTGCTCCACCACCAGTCCTGCTTCATTCATTCCCCCATAAGGGAACTCACGTCCCACCTGGTTGAATGTGATGCTGCCATAGAGGGAGACCCAGCTGAAAGGTCTGTCCGAGGGCAGCACCATGGCCTGCTTCACCATGTTCCGCTCGTTGATCTGTATCAACCCCTCCCCGACGGGGAAATCGAAGTTTCTCCCATAATAGAGATTGCCCTTTGCATCTTTCATCAAAAAGGTAGTACAGGCCTGTACCCCGGGAGAGGTAATCCATACCGAAAGAAGGAGCAGAAAAAAAAGTTTTGTTTTCATTGAATATCGATTTATAGATAAGGAACTCTTTTATAGACACATTGATTCATCTATACGCTGCAAATATAGAGCAAAAGCGACAAAAAAAACAGGGAATACCCTGTTTTTTTTAATTATGCTCAGCTAATTGTGTGAAATTAAACCGGCATGCCGCTCCTTGATGAATAAGCTAACAGCAGATCATAGGAACCGTTTGTCGATGAACTTGGAGTTGAGTAGGCGGGCCACAGCCATGTAATTGGTTTTGTATCGGATGCGATCACCCACCCGGTATTTCTTCACTCCTTCGGCGTTACGGTTCTTGCCGATATCAACCACCATCATGTCGGAGGTGATGCCGACAAAACGGACATCCTTGTCGAGCGGTTCGATGTCATCCTTGTCCACGTCAAGGATCCCCACGTCGAGAATTGCCTTCACGGTGGTCTCGCTGGCATCATGATCCTCAAAATCGGCGGTATGGCCGATGTTGGCGTCGCTCAGCACTCCCTCCGGCACAATCTTCTTCTCTTCCAGCTCGATGATGTTGGCTTCAAAGGCGAAAGTGTCGGTATGCAGGTTCAGGAACTGCTCGTTGTAGAGAGGGCTCACCCCGAAGAAGGCAGCCTCCCCCACCCTGAAGTGGTTGATATCAGCGGGGATAGCGTCCTGTTCTATCAGGGGCAGTGTAATGGAGGAGCCGCCGGAGATATATTTCAGTTTCTTGTTGAATGTCTTCGATATCTGCTCCTTGTAGTTGGAAAGTTGCTGGAGCTTTTCGTAGGTGGGCTCGATGCCATACATGCAACCCAGGTTGGAACCGAGGCCGATCACCTCGATATTGGGGAGGTTGAACACCTTCTTATAGAAAGTAATCACATCGTTACGGTTCACCCCTTCACGCATCTCTCCCAGCTCAACCATGATAATGATCTGGTGGATCTTGCCGGCCCTACCCGCCGCCTCGTTCAGCGCTTTGATGGTGCTGAAGGAACTGTTGAGGGAGATGTCGGCATAATGCACCACGTCGTCGGCGTAAATAGCCGCCGGTGGTTTGATATAGATGGTGCGCATGGCAGGGTTCACCGCCTTCAGGTTCTTGAGGCTGGTAAGCCGCGAGTCCCCCACCGAGTTGATCTTGTCGATCACCTCATCGGTGAGGATGTTCTCCAGAAAATCCTGATCCCCCGAAAAGACCTTGGTTATCAGGCTCCAGTCGATACCTTTCTTTTCGAAATAGTCGCTCAGAGTCCGGATATTCTCCTTTATCTTCTCTGCTTCAATTATAAGCTCAGCCATCAATTGTTCTTTTTCAGCCTCATCTCCAGATAAGGATTGGTGAATCCCAGTTTCTCGTAAAGGATTTTTGCCGGGTTGTTCGCCTCCACATGGAGGGCGATGTCACCCTGGGCGTGCGCAATGGCCTGTGTCATCAGCTTCCTGCCGAGTCCTTCACCACGACTGTTGCGATCTACCGCGATGTATACCAATATGTTCTCCGGTATGTAACCATCCATTCCTGTGCGGTTGATCACCATCGCGGCACGTATCTTCTCCTCCTTCTTAAGCAGCATCACAAAGCCGCCGAATGAATCGAACTCCTTCAGGGAGTAATCAATGGCTCTCTCAATCTGGTTCTTGGGGTCTCCGTACTGCTCCAGCTGGTCATGCAGGAAGTCGACCAGCAGTTCTTTTTCCTCTTTGTCTGGTTTGTTTTGTTCATCAAAGATGATAGTGTGTAACATAAAATATAAAATTATCAGCGAAAACCCAACATGGTCTCCGCAAATTCGCGTTTGTCTCTACTAAAAAGACAACTCAGCTCCGAAATTGTTCAAATTATTTTTGGATGAACAGTTAAACCGCCCTTGCCCAGAAGCATCAAAGCTGCATTTCTTCCCGCTTTTTGAGGTGATTGATTAGTCGATCGAGGTTATGCTTTAGCCCGATGAGCTCGTCAGCCGTGATGCCACCCTGTTGCAGCTCTTCCACCAGCCGCAGGGGGATGGCAGCTGCCTCCTCCCGCATCATACAACCCTTATCGGTAAGGGTGACCAGCACCTTGCGTTCGTCCTCCACTGAGCGATGGCGGCTGATGATGCCCATCCCCTCCATTCGCTTGAGCAGGGGTGTCACCGTGTTGGTGTTGAGAATCAACTTCGCGGCGATATCGTTCACCGTGATGCCATCCTGCTCCCATAGCACCATCAGCACCAGGTACTGGGGATAGGTGATCCCCAGCTTCTCCAGGTGTGGCTGATACCCGCGGGTAATTAGTCTTGATGCAGCGTAGACCGGGAAGCAGATCTGGTTGTCCAGTTTAAGCTGTTCATATTGCATTGGTTATTCATTTGATTCCTGTCCGTTTTGGACAGGAAGATTAAAAATTCATCTTTTTTGCAAGGTAGTTGTCAATCTCCTGCGGCTTGGTAAAAGGAGAAAAGCGTTTCACCGGCTTACCGTCGCCGTCGACCAGGAACTTGGTAAAGTTCCACTTGATCTTGCCACCGAAGAAACCACCCAGCTCCTTCTTCAGGTACCTGAAGATCGGGTGAGCATGCTCTCCGTTCACATCTACCTTGGCAAACATGGGGAAGCTGACACCGTAGTTGATGAGACATCCTTCCGAGATCGACTGTTCGTCGCCCGGTTCCTGGTTGCCGAACTGGTTGCAGGGGAAGCCAATGATTACCAGCCCTTTATCTTTGCACTTCTTGTAGAGCGCTTCCAACCCTTCGTACTGAGGTGTCAGCCCGCACTTGCTGGCGGTGTTGACCACCAGTACCGTTTTCCCCTTATAGGCATCCATTGATACCTCCTGCCCTTTCAGGCTTATCGCACTGAATCTGTAAAATTTTGCTTCTTTCATTGTTTTCTGCTTTATTTCGCTTGTGATTATATCGTTTGCGATACAAATGTAGACAAAATATTTATATCGTGCGCGACATAATAGGCGTTTAACAACAATTTAACTACTTGGTGGTTTTTAGTCCCATCTCAGTAAAGGCAGAGTCGATCGGTTCCCTTTTCCATGGAGTCTGATCTTATTCCTTTCCGTAGGTCTCCTCGAGCCAGGCAAGGGTCGAAAGGATGATTTTCTTCAGTACCTCCCATAGTATAATTAATTAATCAGGGCTGCTCCTTCCAAATCCTGTTTGCCTCCTCCAGATAGAGAGGCAGCGCGGCAGAGCCATACCAGCCGTAGAGTTCAGCGTCCAGCAACCCTTCCTCTACGGCGGGGTCGCTCTCCAATAAAGCACGGGCTTCCTCGGTTGTTGCCACATCGAAGATAAAAATACCGCGGTACTGTTGTTCATTCGTTGCCAGCGGACCTGCCAGCATCAGCTTTCCCTCCTTTTCAAGGCGGTTGATGTTGTCGAGATGCCCTCTGAAGCAGCTTGCTACAAAAGCATCGTCGGTTGTCACGGTGGGACCTG
>CAZBFS010000134.1:0-5020 GCA_964491215.1 uncultured Proteiniphilum sp. | reverse complement strand
CCAGTGACCCGCGCAGGTGCACCCATTCGGCCGGGTTATACTTCAGGTGGAGCCGCGGTGTGACGAAAAAGCCGTAGCGGCTGCTGTGGTCGGCCCGGATGCCCCCCTGCAGAATGAACTTATTGTGCAGGTTGAAGGCATATTGCACATAACCGCCAAACACTGTCTCATCACGGTTGAAGGATTCGTTGTTTAGTCGCTCGTCGAAACCGTCGTGGTTCAGACTCAGCCCTGTGCTAAGGTTGTGCATATGGGAGAAGTCCTTCTCGTAGAGCAGGCTGAGGTAGAGGTTCTGCTGTGTGACATCGTAGGCCGTACGATCGTAAAAAGAGTGCTGGTCGTGCACAGAGCCGGAGGCGATCAGTGCCGCGCTCTCCGCCAGCTCATCAGCGCTGAAGACGTAAGCCTGTTTGGTGTAGAACTCACCGCGGTTGGTGGTCAGTGAGATGCTGTAGGGGTCATTGATCTCCTGATGGCTCGTGTCCTGACCTCCCTCCCGCTGCTCGTTGACGTATCTGACACCGTACTGAGCTACATACTTCCCTGCCTCGTGGTTCCAGCGGTTCATCAGGTTTAGTTGCCGTGTCTTCGGATAATCGAGAAAGCCATCCTCATTGCGGTCGTGCGACTGTGTATCGTTTGAATAGTGGGCGAAGAGCGCAGTGGTAAGACCCTCGTTCAGGTGGATACTCGCATCGGCATTGGCCTCCATACGGAGGGCATCGCTACCGAAGAGGTTGAGCGAGAACTGGTCCATGGTCTGCGGTTTCTTGTATTCCACATTGATCTGGCCTGCCAACGCCTCGTAGCCGTTCTTCACCGAAGAGGTCCCCTTGGAGATATAGATCCCCTCCATCCAGGCACCGGGGATCCAATCCATGCCAAAGGGTGAGGCTACTCCACGAAAATTGGGGTAGTTCTCGGTAAGCATCTGCACGTAGGTGCCGGCCAGCCCCAGCAGCTTGATCTGCTTGGCGCCGGTGGCTGCATCGCTGTAAGCCACGTCCACCGAGGGATTGGTCTCAAAGCTCTCCCCCAGGTTGCAGCAGGCTGCCCGGTGGATTTCTCCCCGGGTCACCCGCTGTGTCTGCAGCATCGCATCGCGTTGGGTAACGGTGCCGGGTGAGCGGCGGCTGATCACCAGCTCATCGAGCAGCTGCGTGTCCTCTTCCAGGATGATCGTCAGCTCCTCTTCCGCATCGTGAATATGAAGGCTCTGCGATACGAAGCCGGTGTATGTGACAATGAGATGTTCATGTTTGCCTGTCAGCTCGATCTCAAAGAACCCCTCACCGTTGGAGGTGGTACCTTTATTTGATTGCTCCCAGTAGATGTTGGCGCCGATTACCGGCTCGTTATAGTTGTCGTATACAAACCCTTTCAGCTTGTCTGCAGCAGTGAGATGCAGGGGAAAGAGCAACAACAGGAATAGATGCATATATTTTTGTAACATATTGATGTTGAAATGAATGATTGAAATGAAACATGTGTAAGTGCCTGTTGCACACGATGCAACAGGTCTCCCTCTTTCATGTCTGATGAAAGAGGTGGGGGAGGAATCAGATTATCAGGGTGGTGAGCAGCGTGAGGTAGACTTCACTGCTTAGGTTGGGTGGCTTCTGGCTCTCTGTATGCAAATGGGAGAGCATTACCGTTTCTGTCGGATCAGGGTGGCGGGTTGCCTCAGCCATGAAGGGCAACGCATCGAGGTTGATAGCTTGTGGTTGCAGCTCCTGGTGACGGGTGAATGATTCCCAATTGAAATCGATCCGTTCAACGCCGCATTTGTCGTGCGACCCCACTTTACAGAGTTGGTCGCCCACATTGTGACGTTGATCAGCAAGAATTGCATCATGTGTGTGAGAGTGTATCTCAGAGCACAGTTGCCCTATGATGACCTCCGACCCTTCGCTGCGACAATCGTCGCAGCAGAAGAAATAGGCATTCACCCCTGAGCCGCCGTAGATGACGAGGGCAGAGAGAAAAAGTGAGAGCAGGATTTGAATGCTTTTTTTCATCAATTGCAAAGATATAGGTCAGAGATGTGAATTCGAACAGCATTGTTGTTAAATAATATAAAACCAAACCTTGGTGACCTCCTTCACCCAGCTGTTCCTGTTTTGTAAAAAAACTCCTCAAATAATCCTTTCATATATCACAAAATCACTACATTTGCAGTCTAAAACAGATATTTGATCAATAAACAATCGTATTGCATGATAAGAATTACATTTCCCGACGGATCCGTCAGGGAATATGAAAAGGGAGTTACAGGTCTCGTGATCGCACAGAGCATCAGTCAGCGCCTGGCACAGGAAGTGCTGGCGGCAAGCGTTAATGGTGAAACATGGGACCTGACCCGCCCCATCGAAGAGGATGCCACTGTTAATCTGCTTAAATGGGATGACGACGAGGCTAAGCATGCCTACTGGCACTCCTCGGCTCACCTGATGGCTGAAGCGTTGCAGGTGCTTTACCCCGGCATCAAGTTCGGCATCGGACCGGCTATCGAGAATGGCTTTTACTACGATGTGGACCCGGGTGAAGGGGTCGTCATCAAGGAGGCTGACTTTCCGGCTATTGAGAAGAAGATGATGGAGCTGATTGCCGCCAAGGAAGAGATCGTGCGGCAAAGCATCTCAAAGAAGGATGCCGTTGCCATGTTCTCCGGGAGGGATGAGCACTACAAGGTGGAGCTGATCAACGAGCTGGAGGATGGTACCATCACAACCTATACCCAGGGAGAGTTTACCGACCTATGCCGCGGACCGCACCTTCCCAACACCTCATACATCCGTGCGGTGAAAGTGCTCTCCTCAGCCGGTGCCTATTGGCGTGGTGATGAGAAACGGCCCCAGCTGACACGTCTTTACGGCATCACCTTCCCCAAGAAGAAGTTGCTAGACGAATACCTGCTGATGCTTGAGGAGGCAAAGAAACGCGACCACCGTAAGATAGGCAAGGAGCTGCAGCTGTTCGCCTTCTCACAGACCGTGGGTGCGGGCCTTCCGCTCTGGCTGCCCAAGGGCACTCAGCTGCGCATGCGCCTGGAGGATTTCCTGAAAAGAATACAACGTGAGTTCGACTATGAACAGGTGATCACACCACATATCGGCCACAAGCAGTTGTACGTTACCTCCGGGCACTATGCCAAGTACGGTAAGGACTCGTTTCAACCGATACACACACCTGAGGAGGGTGAAGAGTTCCTGCTGAAGCCGATGAACTGCCCCCACCATTGCGAGATATACAAGACTTTCCCTCGCTCCTACAAGGATCTGCCGCTGCGCTTGGCAGAGTTCGGCACGGTCTATCGTTACGAGCAGAGTGGCGAGCTGCACGGGCTCACCCGCGTGCGCGGCTTTACGCAGGATGATGCTCATATCTTCTGTACGCCCGACCAGGTGAAGGATGAGTTCCTGAAAGTGGTGGATATCATCTTCATTATCTTCAAGGCGCTCGACTTCGAGAACTTCGAAGCACAGATCTCACTGCGCGATCCCGAGAACAAGGAGAAATATATCGGCTCCGATGAGAACTGGGAGAAGGCTGAGCGGGCAATCGTCGAAGCTTGTGAGGAGAAAGGGTTAAAGGCCCGCGTGGAGCTGGGTGAGGCCGCCTTCTATGGCCCCAAGCTCGACTTCATGGTGAAGGATGCCCTGGGACGCCGCTGGCAGCTGGGTACCATCCAGGTTGACTACAACCTGCCGGAGCGCTTCGAGCTGGAGTATACCGGCGCCGACAACCAGAAGCATCGTCCCGTGATGATTCACCGTGCACCCTTTGGCTCCATGGAGCGTTTCGTGGCAGTGCTCATCGAGCACACCGCTGGCAAGTTCCCCCTCTGGCTGGCACCCACACAGGCGGTGATCCTGCCGGTGAGTGAGAAGTTTAACGACTACGCCTACAGCGTTGTGAAGGAGCTGAAACGGTTCGAGATCCGTGCCGAGGTGGACGACCGCAACGAGAAGGTAGGTCGTAAGATACGTGACAACGAGCTGAAAAGAATCCCTTACCTGTTAATTGTTGGTGAAAAAGAGGCAGACAATGAAGAGGTTTCCGTAAGAAAACAGGGCGGGATTGATCAAGGTTCCGTAAAATTGCGTACATTTGCCGAAGAGATGGCCCGTGATGTGGAGAAGATGATGAATCCTCCCCTTGGTCAGATCTGACGGTCTATAACACAGCATTTTATAGTAAAAGAGATCAATAAAAGAGAAAACATTAACATCACTGAATGAGAAGAGACTCCAAAGACAAACACCGCATCAATGAACGGATCCGGGTGCCGGAAGTCCGGTTAGTAGGCGACAACGTGGAAGAGGGGATCTATCCCGCCCGTGAAGCATTGAAAATTGCCCAGCAGAAGGAACTGGACCTGGTTGAGATTGCCCCCACGGCCAAACCTCCCGTATGCAGGATCATCGATTACAAGAAATTTGTTTACCAGCAGAAGAAGAAACTGAAAGAACAGAAAGCCAAAGCGGTGAAGGTGATCGTCAAGGAGATCCGCTTCGGTCCGCAAACGGATGATCACGATTTCAACTTCAAGCTCAAACATGCGATAAACTTCCTGGCCGAAGGATCCAAGGTGAAAGCCTATGTATTCTTCCGTGGACGCTCCATCCTCTTCAAAGAGCAGGGCGAGGTATTGCTGCTCCGTTTTGCCAATGAACTGGAGGAACATGCGAAGGTGGAGCACATGCCCATCATGGAAGGCAAGCGCATGTCGATCATGTTATCCCCGAAGAAAGCTCCTGTAACGTCAAAGAAAGAGAACAAGGAGAAGAAAGAGGATAAGACAGACTGAAAAGAGAAGAGCAGCTGAACTTTCGGTAGAGAACAGGCCGGTTATTTAGCATAGCCGGCTCTTTGCGTGAAAAATCGGCAGATGTTTGGTTAATTAAAATATAATCATTACTTTTGCACACTTTTTCGCTTAATCGCGGAAGCAAAAGAATTTAAACAATCATTAATTCGAGGACAGCAAAATGCCAAAAATGAAGACTAATTCCGGTGC
>CAZBFS010000133.1:0-5162 GCA_964491215.1 uncultured Proteiniphilum sp. | reverse complement strand
CTTTAGCTGAAAAAACCGCCCAAAACCTTGGGGGCGATTCCCTGGACACAATGGCCGATCAGTATACCGGCGGGTTCTATCTTGCCGATGACGCCGCATTGAGAGCAATTGGCAGCGTGAAGACCGCCCAGGACCTAAAGGCTGTTCAGTTTGCTATCAGGTGCATGTACCTGCCTTGGCTGGAAGATACAGCACGGCACTTTCAGGATATAGTATCGCGTTCCCCACTTCCCAATTATACCAGTATAAATCATACCCAGTCCAAGGCAGAACCTCATGAGTGTCTGCTTTTTGTAGATGGGTTACGATATGATATTGCCCAAAGAATACCGGTGATGTCGGAAGGCGGTAACCTCAATGTGGGTATTGCCAGACGATGGGCCGGCTTGCCCACGGTGACATCTACGACGAAATATATAGTGTCACCCATATCAGACAAACTATCCGGCCTTCTGCCATATGAGGACTTTTTGCCAGCAGTTACTGAAAGTAACAGCCCTCTCAATACCAGCAGATTTCGTAAAATGCTGGTTGAAGCAGGCTATCAGCTTATAGATAGCTCCGAAACCGGGGAGCCGGACAGGCCGGATGCCCGGGGGTGGACGGAATTTGGTGAGTTTGACAAAATCGGCCATACCATGCAAAGCAAGATAGCTTCTAGAATTGATGAGCAACTTGCGCTTCTTCTGGAGCGGGTGCAAGACCTGCTCGATGCCGGGTGGAAAAAGGTGAGAATTGTAACCGACCACGGCTGGCTGCTGGCGCCCGGGGGGTTGCCAGCGTTAAACCTGCCTAAATACCTTACTGAAAGCCGGTGGGCCCGTTGTGCCGCTATAAAAACAGGGGCCCATGTTGAAGTGCCAACTGCAGGGTGGTTCTGGAATGAGCATGAATACTGTGCATTTGGACCCGGGGTGCACTGTTTTGTTAAAGGCGACGATTATGCTCATGGCGGTGTCAGCCTTCAAGAATGCCTCATACCCGAAATAGTGTTCAGTTCCAACGCCGGACTAAATAAAAAAGTAAATATAACAGAAATAAAATGGGTAGGAATGCGTTGTCGGGTGACTATTGATGCCGGGGGTGTTAAAGTTACAGCGGACCTCCGTACAAAGCCAAATAATCCTGGCTCCAGCATAACAACATCAAAACAATTTGATCCTGAAGGGCACGTGGCACTCCTTGTTTCAGATGATTCGCTTGAAGACACTGTGGTTAGCCTGGTTTTAATAGATTCTTCTGGCCGGGTAATTGGAAAACAGATGACAACCGTAGGAGGTGAAAGGTAAGTAATGGAACTTGACACTATTGATCGTATTGGCGCCTCGGCATTTGATGGTTATCTGGTCCGGAAAGATTTAGTTCGGAAATACAGCCGTCAATATCCCGTACCTACTTACGTTGTTGAGTTTCTACTAGGCCGCTACTGTGCGACTATAGATGAGGAGGAAATCAATGAAGGTCTGCAAATTGTTGAAAGACAATTAAGGGACCGTACAGTTCGGACTGGTGAAGAAGAGCTTTTTAAAGCGAGGGCTAGAGAGAAAGGTTCCATAAAACTAATTGACCTGGTAAAAGCCCGGTTGGACTCACGGAATGATTGTTTCATTGCTGAACTACCAAGTTTAGGGCTGAAAGATGTACGCATAGAAGACAGTCTTGTCCATGAAAATGAAAGAATGCTCACGGACGGGTTCTATGCCGAGGTTACCCTGACATATGATGCCACGATTGCAATGGAAAAAAACGGTCGCCCATTCGCTATTGAAGGTTTAAGGCCTGTACAGCTTTCCAAAACAGATGTATTGTCGATACTTGAGAAGGGAAGAAGAGTGTTTACAACAGAGGAATGGAAACGCTTTCTTATTCGTTCAATAGGCCTGGAACCTGACAACCTTTCGGAAAGGGCTAGAATTGTTACCTTGTTAAGAATGGTTTCATTTGTTGAGCGTAATTTCAATCTTGTGGAGCTGGGCCCGCGTGGCACCGGCAAGAGTCACCTGTACCAACAGATCTCTCCATATTCACACTTAATTTCCGGAGGCAAGGCTACAGTCGCAAAAATGTTTGTCAATAATGCCAACGGGCAGCGCGGCTTGGTTTGCCACTACGATGTTGTGTGTTTTGATGAAGTTGCTGGTATTTCCTTTGACCAGAAGGATGGCGTGAATATCATGAAGGGGTATATGGCATCTGGGGAATTTTCACGTGGAAAGGAGAGTATACGGGCCTTTGGCGGCATTGTTATGCTCGGAAACTTTGATGTCGATGTCCAGCAACAGCAGCGTATTGGCCACTTGCTTAGCCCTCTTCCGCCTGAGATGAGGGATGATACAGCTTTTATGGACCGCATTCATGCATATGCCCCAGGTTGGGAATTTCCCAAGCTAAACCCTAATCTTCATTTTACGGATCATTTTGGTTTAGTAAGCGACTTTATCTCTGAATGCTGGAACAATCTCCGTAATGTCAGCCGGTTATCTGCCCTGCAGGGCCGGGTCAACTGGGGTGGCGCACTGAGTGGCAGAGATATTGAGGCTGTAAATAAAACTGTTAACGGCTTAATCAAGCTTATTTTTCCGGATCAGTCAATGCCAATTCCGGACGAAGAATTAGAAAAAATTTTACGTATTGCGTTAGAATCCCGCCGCAGGGTAAAGGAGCAACAAAAGCGCTGTTTCAAGACAGAATTTCGAAATACCCACTTCAGCTTTATGCTGGGGGTAGAGGGGGTTGAACAATTTGTTTCCACGCCTGAGCTCCACAGTGATGAAGCTATAGATAGCGATCCCCTGCCTCCGGGTCAGGTTTGGGCAATAAGCCCGGGCGGCCAGGATGCCTCGCCTTCTTTATACAGAATTGAGGTTACTGTAGGGCCAGGGAGCGGAGTGAAAATCCTTAATACACCTGTTCCACCGCCTTTTAGAGAAAGTGTTCGCTACGGTGAGCAGAACCTATACTCAAGGTCAAAAGAACTTGTAGGTGACCGGGACCCGCGTGGACATGAGTTTTCGCTGCAGCTGCGCGCTATGGATATCGATCGCTCCGGGCAGGGTGTAGGCCTACCGGTGTTAACAGCTCTATGTGGAAGCCTCATAGAGCGCAGCGTAAAGGGCGGCACTATTATCGTCGGGGCGCTGAACCTGGGCGGTTCGGTCGAAATGATTGCGAACCCGGTTGCAGTAGCGGAACTAGCAGTGGAAAAAGGGGCTACTGTCCTGTTGATGCCTATTTCATCACGCAGGCAGCTTTTTGACTTGCCTGATGAAATGGCAACGAAAATTAATATCGAGTTTTATGCCGATGCGCCGGATGCTTTTACAAAAGCTATCATTGATTGAGTCAATTTCATGGGGTGATCAATGGTTATGTTAGGATAGTCCTATAATTGGAAACGTTTTTGGTCCCCGAGTGAAGTTAGTTTTGGTCTGGCTGATGGAGGATATTTATACGACTTGGATTCCATCGTCAACTATAGCCTGGGTGATTAGACCTCGCCCTGTACGTGGAGAACGGGCGAAGGTCATTTGTGCGCGTGATTTTTCATACCCTTTTTCCTGCGAAAAAATCGGTGAAGGTTGGAAAACAGATACCATAATACGTAAGGGTGATATTCTTTGCAAAGGCGGTATAACGGATAAGCTTTACTTGTTATTGGATGAGATAAGCGAAGAAATTTATGCTGGAGCAAATGATATTGTGATAAGGCCAAATAATACGGAGGAAGCATCCTACTTGTTCAGTTACATACAAAGTGATACAGTACAGGAAGAACTGTTATAAGCGCCAATACAACTGGTACAGTGATACCGCGTATGACGAGAAGAGGTTGGGAGCAAATCCCGGTTATTGTGTCGAAGAGACCTATGGTTGAATATGTGAAGGGGGATGTTGACAATTAGTACAACCTACTTTCCCATTGTAAAAATTCAAAATTTACGGAAAATAATCAATGAAATGCTGTCTTCTTCGAACCAAAAGGAGGGTTGGAGCTGCAGCAAAGTTGATATAATGCGGGTTTTTAGGGGAGTGAATATTCTTTAGTGTAAATAGCAATAATCATCCTAAGATTTGACAATAATATTATTGCAGCATAAATCGGGCAACCCCCGCAGCCACCCGGCGCGTTAGCCAATTTCCGGCAGGCCCATGGCCTTCCACCAGCTCAAGTCCTGCACATCATTTATTTTAGCGGTTCCTTATAAATGCTATCCAACGTTCATAAACTTCAGTAAGCGGCCCGTCAAGGAATGACAACGCCTTTTCCTTTATCTCATCAGGCACACCATAGGCGGCTTCCGCAATACTTCCAGTGATTGCTGCGAGCGTGTCGCTGTCACCTCCGAGGGAAATTGCATTTCGGATAGCATCCTCAAAGTCGGTACTTTCCAGGAATGCAATAATAGCCTGTGGCACAGTACCCTGACAACTTTCATTGAATTGGTAAGTCGGACGGATTTCATCAAGGGCGCCAGTCAGGTCATAACCAAATAAAAGGGGAACGTCCTCACGGATATGTTTTTTTGCGGCCTCCAATCCATACCCATAAGCCATCATCATGCAGTAAACCGTCGATTCCGCGCCCTTTATGCCTTCAGGATGATTATGGGTGACACCCGCTGAAGTTTTTGCCAGTTGTCCTGCATGAACAATACTGTTTTCAGGTCTATCACCAGGGTAAAGGCTTTTAAACGCATATTCAGCACAAGGTGAAACCCTCATCGCCGAGCCATTGCCCCAAGAGTTGTAAGGCTTACGTTCATCTGAGTGTATCCAACTGCCAAACCGACCGCCGTACCCTGCGTCCGGGTAGAGGCGCCCCCACTTCTTATATGCATCAATGAAATCGTCGGTTTTACCACCGTTCATTAGAGCATCTGCTGTAGCGACGGTCATGACTGTGTCATCCGTGAAAAAGCAGTCGGCACGGAACAGGGAAAAGTTTTTTGTTTTGATGTTATGCCATTCATAGACTGATCCAACAATATCACCTATAATCGCTCCAATCATTATTTCCGACCTCCCCAACGTTTTATATCCTTACGGATTTCATTTAAGCAAACCACGCCAACAATGTTATTGGTTGTTAATGGCATTTTGGGGTCTTAATAGAACACCTATGAACGTCAACTAAATATTCACGGATGGCATCTGATGCCACT
>CAZBFS010000132.1:0-5201 GCA_964491215.1 uncultured Proteiniphilum sp. | reverse complement strand
CCAGGAAGAAAGCCACCAGCGAGACGATCTGCCGTGCCTCCTGCGAGTCGAAGTACTCCTTCACATGCTGCCAGAACATCTTCATCAGCACGGGGATGTGCACCGGGTTTACCTTCATCAGTGCGGCGAAGTATTCGAGGTAGTTGTCGAAGTTGTCGCGGATCACGATGTCGAAGGTGTCGTGGAAGAGGGCACCCGATTTCTTCAGGTAGCGTTCCATCTTCACCTCGAAGTCGGGCTCGATGTCGCGGAACTGTTCTGCCAGCTGATGGATATCCTTGTGCAGGCGGAAGCTGCGCCCCCCGGCAAAGTGCACCGAGTAGAGCGGGTCCAGCTCCACGAAGCGGAAGGGCATCTCCACGCCGCAGAGCTTCATGAAGTCGGTGAAGACATAAGACATGCTGAAGAAGCTGGGGCCGGTGTCGAAGGTGAACCCCTCCTTCTCGAGGCGGTTGAGCCGTCCCCCGGGGCGGCTGTTCTTCTCGAGGAACTGCACCTCATATCCCCTGCTTTGCAATAGCAGTCCGCTGGAGAGGCCTCCCAGTCCGGTGCCGGTGATGATTACTTTCTTCTTCATTATGGTTGATGTTTTTTGGTGAATGCGGGGTAGAGCTCATCCCTCACCCAGCTGAAGCCGGGAGCGACGGAGAGTGATTTGCGGTAGATGCTGTCGGCCATGGCGATGTTTTTGGTCTCCTCGTAGGCGGTAGCAAGCTGCACCAGCAGTGCCAAGTAGTTCCAGTCATCCTTGCCGTCGGGAGCCATCAGCCGCTCGGCGTGCCGATAATGCTCGATGGCCCGCTCCTTCGAGCCACCAAAGAGGGGTGGCATGAAGTAGTCGATGTTGCCCAGCTGGATGTAGCCCAGCGCGTTTTTCTCGTCGTTGGTGACGGATGCTTTGGCGGCATTGAGGCTTTTGGGTCCCAGCCTGGGTGCCTTCAGTTTTGCCAGGCCGATCTGGAAACCGAGGTAGGCGGACTCGTAAGCCTGCAGCTGTGGAAGCCGGTGGTTGGCCTTTTTAAGCCGGTCGATCCGTTCCAGGCTGCGCTCCAGGTAAATCCTGGCCTCGCTCTTCCGGTTGTTGCCGATGCACCAGCCAACGTAGCCATACTCATAGTTGAGCAGCTCCAGCTCACGTTCGTGACTCTTGTCGGCCTCGGCATGCATCGCCTCGATGATTGTTTTCCAGGTCGCCATGTTGTTGGTCAGGTAAGCCTGGTAGATGGTCTCCTTCTCCCCGGCTGTCACGATGGTGCAGCAGAGGGTAATCAAGATCAGTGAAAACAGTTTTCTGGTCATATTTATTTTAGCTTCAGATCATTTATTCCTGGTATTTGGTTCATAGTTCCTGTTCTTAGTTCTTGGTTCCTGGTTCCTGGTTCTTGGTTCCTGGTTCTTGGTTCCTGGTTTATAGAACTCAAACCTCAAACTATGAACTATGAACTATGAACTATGAACTTACAAACCTACTAACATCCTAACTTACTAACTTACTAACTTACTTACTTACTAACTAACTAACTAACTAACTTAGAAACGTACGAACGTTTAAACATTATATCGTTCCAGCGCCCGTTTCCGGGCGAAGGAGTGGTCGATCATCGGTGCCGGGTAAGCGGATGTACCCAGCTCGGGGATCCAGCGGCGGATGTACTCCTGTCGGGGGTCGAACCGCTTCTGTTGCTCTGCGGGGTTGAAGATACGGAAGTAGGGTGCCGCATCGCATCCGGTGCCGGCCACCCACTGCCAATTGCCGTTGTTGGCCGCCAAGTCGTAGTCGAGCAACTTTGCCGCAAACCAGGCCTCCCCCCATCGCCAGTCAATGAGCAGGTGCTTGGTGAGGAAGCTGGCAGTCACCATCCGCACGCGGTTGTGCATGAAGCCGGTGGCATTCAGCTCACGCATGCCGGCATCGACCATCGGGTAGCCGGTGGTACCGTTGCACCAGCGACTGAAGTCCGCTTCGTTGTTCTCCCAGAGGATGGCATCATACTTCTTCCGGAAAGGTCCTTCTACCACGTGGGGGAAGTGCCATAGCACCTGCATGAAGAACTCGCGCCAGACCAGCTCCTTCAGGTATGTCTCATTGAGAAGCGAGGCGCGCAGTGCCAGCTGACGGATGCTGACGGTGCCGAAGCGGAGGTGGACGCCCATGCGGGTGACGCCATCCTGGAGCGCCGGCAGGTCGCGTGTCTGATCGTAGGCAGCAATCACCCCGTCGTCGGGATCAGCCGGAGGGAATTGAAAACCGGGATCGCGAAAGCCAATCTCTTCCAGGGCCAGCTCTGGCGGCACCTCTTTCAAGAGGTTGCCGAGCAGCTCCTCCGAGGAATAGAACAGCTGCTCACCCTCACGGTATTTTGCGAGCCATGCACGGCTGTAAGGGGTGTAGACGCTGTAGGGTTTTCCCGCGGCGGTGAGCACCTCATCCTTGTGGAAGATCACCTGGTCCTTGTAGCGGCGGAGCGGCACCCCTCTGTTTGCAAGCAACTGCTCAACCTGCCGGTCACGGGCGACGGCATAGGGCTCATAGTCCTCGTTGCAGTAAACAGCCTCAATGTTGTAATCGACCAGCAGCTTATCAAAAACCTCCACAGGCCTGCCCTGCAGACAAAGGATACCGGAGTGATGCTGCTCTTTCAGGCGCCGGTTCATCGCCTCAATGGCGGAGTAGATGAAGGCGACCCTGCGATCCTCTTTCACACTGAGGGCATCCAGGATCTCGCGGTCGAAGATGAAGAGGGGCAGCACGGGGCGACCGGAGCGTAGCGCCTGCCATAGCGCGTGGTTGTCCTCCAGCCGCAGGTCGCGTCGGAGCCAGCCGACGGTCACCGGCGTGTCCATTCTTGTATTCGGTTTGGTTGCATTCATATTATATGGCTCGTCCTTTCCAGCGGAACGTTTTTTTTCTCTTGTTGATGAGCGAACGCAGGATAAAGGTCCCCAGTATCAATTGCTGTGGCAGGAACAGCTGCAGATTGTCTCTCACCTTCATCCCGGCGGTCAGCGATGCCGCGATGCGTGTAAGCAGCGTGGCAGCAATCCAGAGGCATAGTCCGTCCCATCTTCCCACAACGAGGAAAACCACGAAGCCAAGGGTGGTGACCAGCCAGTAAAGGATCGCTGCCGGTGATGAGTTGCCGAAGAAATAGGTGACATTTTTCGAGAACCCTTCCACTGCTTCCGGCAGGGAGTGGTACATGCGGCAGCGCACCCCTCTCACGCCGGTAAGGCAGCTCACCCGACGGCGTTGACGCTTCAGGTGACGGGCGATCTCGATATCCTCTGCACGGCTCATGCGAAACTGACGGTGAGGTTGCAGTTCTTGGTAGGTATCATGCCGGAACAGCATAAACTGACCGTTGGCGGCGGAGAGCGAGGGAAACCCCGAGAGGCGTACCAGTGGCAGTGGCAGCAGCGTGAGCAGGATGATCTGCATATTGGGTACGGTGATCCTTTCTCCGAGCGTCAGCATCTCCTGTGTGGGGAAGATGCTCATCAGGTCGCACCGGTGTCGTAGCATGTATTGCAATGAGCGGTCGATCACCCCCTCTCCCACCCGCACATCGGCATCGAGGAAGAGGAGGTAGTCGCCCTTGGCCTCCTGAGCCAGGCGGTGGCAGGCGTAGTTCTTGCCGGACCAGCCGTCGGGTAGATCCCCGCCGCGAATCAACCGGATGCGGGGATCACGTGTAGCATGCTCTTCCACGATCGCTGCGGTACAGTCTGTGGACTGGTCGTCGCAGACGATGATCTCCATGACCCGGTCGCTGATGGTGGTGAGGTCGCTCAGCAGATTCCCGATATTCGCCTCCTCGTCGCGTGCCGGAATCAGCAGCGACAATGTCTGTTTCGTTTTAAAAGCTGGATTGCTTTCATCAGGTAAATGGGAAGCCGGAAGGGAGTCACCTCCGGTCGTGATACCGGAACCTGCATCACTCGTTATTTCGCGTGCCGGCAGCCGCTCCCGAAAGAGGAGGTTGACCAGTGCGACCAGCAGTTGCAGCAAGGCAAAGGCGAGGATGATGCAGGCGATATATTCCATCATTCGGTGCGTGCTGTTTGGGTGGTGAGACAATCGGCATAAAAGCGGTTGTAGGCCTCCTCCAGCGCTTCACGGCGGAACGGGCCCTCGTAGTTGTGCAGGTAGATGTACAAAGAGGGCTTAGGATGCGCCAGGTAGTCGATCATGTTGACCGACATCAGCAACTGTACTTCTGCCTCCCTGCCCTGCAGGATGCGCTCGATTCCCTTCTCGAAGCTGAAGCTGGTGCAGTAGAGCGACTGGAGACTGCCCTGCGGGTAGATCAGCACCATGTTGGCCGGGTCCTGCAGCAGCGATGCGGCGTATTGCAGCGACTCCACCACCTCGCGGCTCTTCCTGTTGACCGAAAAGGCACCGGTATAGTTAAAGAAGCGGAAGCGGAGCAGTTGATCCTCCTGCATCATGAAATGAAACCTGCGCTTCACCACCTCCAGCTTGAGGTACATCGCCCAGAAGCCGTCCCACCAGCCTATATGGTTACCGATCAACAGCACCGGCTTCCCCATATCGATGAAAGTACCCTCTATCGTCACCCGGTGGAAGTGGCGTTTCAGCAACCAGCGGGTATAATGCTGGAAGAAGGGATAGATGAAGAAGTGGTGTTTCGAGCGTAGCATCTTCAATTCATTTATGGTGTGCTGTTTTCATTCATTTGCTCAGCAGGATCAGCAGAAAAAAAAGCGTCTGCACGATAAAAAGGGGCAGCGCCATCACATTGCGGTCGCGCACCTTCATCCGGTAACGCAGTGTGTGGAAGATGACCGCCAAAAGTCCCCACATCAGATAGTTCTGCAGGGGGATGATCTCATTCTGCCAGGACCACATGTCCATCTTCGGTGCCACCTGCTCCATGATCAGGTCGTATCCCACCATCAGCAGCGAGGGCCAGACAATGCCGTTGAGCAGGTTGCGCCGTCGTGTGGTGAAGATGGCGGAGGTGAGGTAAATCATCAGCACCCAGTTGAGGCCTATGAGCGGCGGCGTGCCATAGATTTTGGGTCCCAGGCCGCTGCCGTAGAGATAGCTGCCAAAGAGCACACCGGTGTTGACACCCCACATCTCCACCAGGAAGCCGGCGGTGAAGACAAAGAGGTAAAAGATGATCCTGTTGAGCTGCCCCCCTTTGCGGCGGTCGCGGTCGTACCAGATGAGCAGC
>CAZBFS010000131.1:0-5225 GCA_964491215.1 uncultured Proteiniphilum sp. | reverse complement strand
GCACCGGGCAACGTGCCACCTTTGACAAAGAACTGAGACAGGTGATTGCCGGAGGAAAAGTGTTCACCTATTAACTTGTTGATCTTCTATTCCTCTGTATTCACCGGGAGTTTTGCAATATCTCTTCTGAAACTCCCTGTAGAAGTATGCTTTGTTACTGAATCCAGAGGAATACATGATCTCCTTGACACTCTTATGGGTTGTCTTCAACAGTTTGGCAGCATGCTCCAGACGTATGGAGCGGATAAACTCAGTGGGCGTTTTTCCGGTGATCTGTTTTAACTTACGGTAAAGTTGCATCTTACTGATGGTTGTCTCTTTCGCTATAAAATCGATGGAGAGATCTTCGTTGTTGAGATGATCGTAGATTACATGGAGAATACTCATCAGCAAATGTTTGTCTTCTTTGTGAATCAAATTGCCTTCATATTGTTCAAGCGCATAGTAGGAGGAGTTACTGTAATCCTCAAGCAGTGTTTTTTTGTGGAGTAGCCCCTCTACCATAACCTCCAGATACCTGAAATTGAACGGTTTGCCAATATAAGCATCGGCTCCCGACTCAAATCCTTCAATCTGGCTCTCGATCGATTTTCTGGAGGAGAGCAGGATAACAGGGATGTGCCGGGTGAGCTCAGAATGCTTCATCTGTTTCAGTAACTGCACACCATCCATCTCAGGCATCAGGATATCACTGATCACCAATAAGGGTCGCTGTGTGACACACAGCTCCAGGGCCTCTTTCCCGTTGGATGCTTCAAACACCCGATAATTGGTACTGAGCAGATCGCTGATCATGGTACGGACTTCCGGCTCATCTTCCACCACCAGGATGTACTCTTCTCCCGGATTGGTCGCCCACTCGCGTTTGATCTCCGTTTTACCTCTCACTGTATCCTGTAGATAATAATCCGCAATCCTTCCTGAGTTCTCCAACCCCCTGCTGCTTTGATAAAAGGTGGATTGTTCACTCACCGGCAGTTCCGGGATACTTACTATAAAAGTTGTATAATGTATACCATCACTATCTACAGCGATATCACCCTTCAACACCTGGACAATACTTTTACACAACGCCAATCCTATCCCGTGACGACAATCTGTTCGGGAAGAAAGATCCCGCTCAAACTGATTCAAGACCTCAAACCGGTCAAAGAGTCTCTCTGTACATTCCAGCGGAATCCCAACCCCACTGTTTGTGACCGTAAGCTTCAACAACGCATCTTCAACCTCAAGTGTAACAGTTATCTGTTTATCTTCGGGGGTGTATTTGACTGCGTTTGAAAGCAGATTGAACACAATCTTCTCGATACTTTCACGGTCTGTCTGCCAAAGAATCTGCTCAGGTGAAAAAGTGAAAGTGCATGCAATCCTTTTTTGTTCCAGTATCTCCAAAAAGTGATCCATCGCAAATCGAACCAGTTCAGGCAGATCCACCATTTCAGGCTTGAGTTGCAGATGCCCCGTTTCGGCTTTACGGAACTCCACCAGCTGCTCAATCAACTTCTGCATTCGTTCCGCATTGGAACGGATCACCTGCAGATATTTCCGTGTCAGATAATTGCCTCTGTTCTCCACAATCAGCTTCTCACAGGGTCCATAGATCAGTGTAAGAGAGTTGGAAAACTCATGGGCAATGTTGGTAAAAAAACTGAGTTTGCCCTGATGGATCTCTTCAATTTTCCGTTTCTCCATCTCTCTCCTATCCATATCTTTCGCTAATTTTATACGATAGAGGGTAATCCTTCTGATCAGAAAAAGCGTTCCAGCAAGAAGCAGGGCGTACAACAGGTAAGCGGCCCTACTGTCCCACCAGGGCGGGGTAATGACTACCGGGAGGGTGAAAAAGGTCTCTCCCCATATCTTGTTGGCATTGCTGCTTCTCACTTTGAGCAGATAATCCCCCTTTGGGAGATGGGTAATGATCACCATATTGGAGGTACCAATATGAACCCACTCACTGTGGTATCCTTCCAACATGTAGGAAATCTCACATTTTCCCGAGGCAAGATAATCAATAGGTATAAATGAGAAACCGAATGAGTTGATGTCATACGACAAGGAGAGCACACTGCTTCCCTGTTTATCGACAAGGTAGTCTGACAAATCTGCTTCAATGTTATCCACATAAAAGGCATCCATCCAGATGTGCGGCATAAATTCATTCTGACTGATCTCCAATGGATTGAATTTACTAAATCCGCTAATACCTCCAAAATAAAATGCGTTTGAATGAGGGGAGAGATAGGTGGCACCATCTGAAAATTCATTGTTCTGCAGTCCGTCATCTGCAAAATAGGAGATGATCCTATAGGAGTCATTTTCAGGGATCAGTTTGGCCAATCCGTTGTTTGTGCTCACCCAAATATTTTCACCGGCATCTATCAATATCCCATGGATGGTATTGTTGGGTAAACCACTCTCCTCACTGTAACTAATGATCTCCCTGGTTCCATCACTCTTCCATGTAAAACGGTGTAATCCCATACTTGTTCCTGCCCATAAATGCCCTTCACTGTCTTCAAACAGAGAGAGCACATCATCCCGGCCGTAAAAGCCGGAATTACTCTCCGACAAACGAAACTGTTCAAAAGAACCGCTTTGAGGATCAAAACGATTCACCCCTCCACCACGTGTGCCGATCCACAAATGATTGTCACCTCCAGGAATAATCGAATAGACAATGTTATTGCTGATTGATGAAATACCCTCACGAAAGAGATATTGTTTGTACTCAGTTACCCTGTAGGGATGAGATGAAGGATCGATTACCAGTCGATACATCCCATACCCGCTGGTGCCAACCCACAACACATTGCCTGGTCCGGACAGAATGGTATAAACCGAAGAGAAGGAGATATCCGGGGGAAACTGCAGTTGTTGAAAACGGCGGCTCTCACTGTCATAATAGTTCAACCCTCTCCCATCTGTGCCAATCCATATTACACCCCTGTTTCCCTCTGCCAATGTGAATACCTCATCGCTCACCAACCCGTGGGCGGTGCTGTATTGCTGATGGTATTGTAAAGAACCGGTCTCTTCATCTTTGGTGAAACTGAAAATCCCACCCCCCTTGGTTCCCACCCACAAGGTTGATGCATCCAATTCCAGAAATGTTCTTACCGCTCCGCTATTTAGATTTCTTTTCATCGCGAATTCCTCAAACAGATAAGTATCATACTTCTCGTTATGAGGAACAATTTTCCAGATACCTTTCATATCAGTGCCGGCCCAAATGATCTTCTGCGAACCTATATGGATGTCAAGAATATTTGTCCCGGATATCACAGGCTCTGCGGCTCCTCCTCTGTTGTAGCGGTATAAACCGTTCGAAGTAGCGAGGTATACCGCACCTTCAAGCAAACCGATATCATTCAGTAACCCGATTGTTTCACTTGTTTGCAGCAACCTCATCACCTGCATCGCACTATCATACTGATAAACAGATTGATCAGTTGTCTGCACCACCAGCTCACAGCTGGGGCAGGAAAAAATCTGCTCAACACCCTGATCAGAAAGGAAAGGGGTGCTTTTGACAATGGTGAGATGGTGATTCACCATTTTGAGATCCATTTTGAAAAGTTGCTTCTCCCTTGTCAGCACCCATAGTTGATCATGCTCATCGAGCATGATCCTGTTGATGTTCAGGTGATCATCATTGTGCAACGGCACAAAACGGTAGAGGGAAGGGTCGAAGAGGTAGATACCCTGTTGAAAGACGGATGCGATGATCCTTCCCTTGCTGTTTCCCGCTATGAGATAGGAGTGCTCATTGGTAATATCACGGTGAAGGGAATCTACAAAAAAACGTTCAAACTTGCCCTCCCTGATATTCATCCTGTTGATACCCCTGTCGGTGGCAATCCAGAGGTGATTTTGTTCTTCCTCGATGATATCCCGTATGATGTTATTGCTGATGCTTTGATCATCACCCGCCGAAGGTTTATAGACCCGGAACTCTTTCCCATTGTACCGGTTCAGGCCATCCCAGGTACCAAACCACATCAGTTCATTGGAGTCCTGAAAAACCACATTCACGGAGCTATTCGACAACCCGTCTTTGTTACTCAGTACCCTGATATCGTAATTTTCCGAAAAGAGTGCGGTCGAGCAAGAAAGCAGAATGATGTATACCCAGTGCTTCATGTTTTTCGATTCATCCCTCAAATATACAATGAAATTCCGAAAACGGGAATGCTCCATGTTACTGAAAATAACCAGAATCACAACTTTTTACTAAGCTGTACATTCTGTATACCCAATTGAAACAATAGTATACCCATACTATCCTCGATTCACTAATTTTGATTCGAACAAAAAGATTATTATCATGGATATTGCAACACGTTTCAAAGAAAACCCGCTGCTCACACCAGCAGATCTGCAACCCGGCATTGAAGGGATGGAGATCACCTGCCTGCTCAACCCGGGTGTATGCAGGATGGACGAAAAGAGCTGGCTGTTACTGAGGGTTGCCGAGAGGCCCAGACAGCAGGCAGGGATGATTAGTTTCCCTGTATACAATGATAGTGGAGAGATTGAAATCATGCATTTCAACCAGGCCGACCCACGCCTGGACGCTTCTGATCCCCGGGTGATACGCTATAATGGCCGTAACTATCTCACTACCCTCTCTTATTTGCGATGGGTTTGTAGTGAGGATGATATCCATTTTCAGGAAGACCCGGCCTATCCTCCCATTTACGGGAAAGGAGCCCTCGAATCATTCGGCATCGAGGATTGCCGCATTGCCACCATGGAGGATGGTTTCTATCTCACTTTCACCGAAGTGTCACCGGTGGCAGTCGGAGTGGGACTGATCATTACCAAAGATCTTCAGGAACTCCAAAGAAAAGGAATGATCTTCCCGCCACACAACAAGGATTGCGCCCTCTTCGAGGAGAAGATCAACAACAACTATTGGGCCCTGCATCGTCCCAGCAGTCCCGAACTGGGTGGGAACTACATCTGGATCGCCGAGTCACCCGACAGGATCCACTGGGGCAACCACAGATGCATTGCCGTCACCCGCGAGGGATCATGGGACTCGGCACGCGTGGGTGCCGGGGGGCCTCCCATCAGAACCGATGAGGGATGGCTGGAGATCTACCA
Organism: uncultured Proteiniphilum sp.; assembly: GCA_964491215.1. Classification (GTDB taxonomy): domain Bacteria; phylum Bacteroidota; class Bacteroidia; order Bacteroidales; family Dysgonomonadaceae; genus Proteiniphilum. The sequence continues at coordinate 116 of CAZBFS010000131.1, read as the reverse complement.
TGGTGCGGATGGTGACCATCGCTATTGTCTGGGGGCGTTGTTGCTGGATCTGCATGATCCGTCGAAGGTGCTGGCAAGGAGCAAGGAGCCGATCATGGAACCAACTGCTACCTACG
>CAZBFS010000130.1:525-5234 GCA_964491215.1 uncultured Proteiniphilum sp. | reverse complement strand
GTTTCAGGGTGTCGACCACCTTCATTCCTTCCATCATCTGCGCCCTGAGCGTCCCATAGGGGATGGCCACACGTTCTGCGGACTCCCAGGAAGAGTCATCATATTCCGATTCACTCCATCCGGTCAGCTCTTTCCGTGCATCATACTCTTCTCCATCATATTCATTATTGCTTCGGATGGGCCCGTCGGCATTTATTTTCCAGGATGTGTCGCTGCCGATCACCTCTCTGCTTCCATCCTCATACACTATATAAAAAGCGAGGCGCACCTTTGGGTACCCGAAGGTAGGTATCTTGTAAGGCTTATAATCCTGTCTCATGGTGTAGTAGCGGCCGTTACCAAGGATCACGCCCATGGCATTGCCATTTTCTTTTAGCAACGATGTGACATCGTAGCTGTTATAGAGCAGCGTCTGCCTGTAATCGGTCGGTGCCGGTGCCAGCACCTGATCCTCCACCCGCTTGCCGTTCAGGAAGAGCTCATAGAGCCCTTGTCCCGAGAGATGTACCACCGCATGCCTTACCGGCTTCTTCACTTCAAACTCTTTTCGAAGGTAGCGGGCTGAGAGTCGCGACCATTGTGTTTCCGAGTCCCACGCCGAGGCTCTGTCCATTCCTATCCAACGCGACTTCCAGTCGTTCTCCGAAAAGAGCCCCGTGCACCAGTAGGCGGAGCTGCTTTCTATTGATTTGCCCTGGCTTGTGATTACGCTTACCTTCCAGTAATAAAAAGTACTGCGTTTCAGGGGTTCTCCTTCGAACAGCACCCATTGGGATTGATCTGATTCCACCACACCCGAGTCCCATATATCAGCGATGTCCTGATCCAGTTTTTCGCGGGAAGAAGCAACCACAATGCGATAAGCGTGCTGCATGACGTTCCCTTCTCCTTGGGCAAAAATACGCCAGCTGAACCTTGGGTTCCTGCTGTCTATGCCTACCGGATTTTCAAGTGCTTCCACCCGCAGATCACCTACTCTCAGACTGGCTGCCAACGGAGTGACGGATGATAAAAGCAGGATGATCGATATAACAATTGCGCTCCCCTTCATGGTGTATGATTTTTTATTTCTTTATTTTCTCCTGAGCATCAGGAAGTCTGGTCCAATCCGTATCTATGTAATCGCTTGATGCATCCACCGCGATCAACACCCTGTCGTTACCGTAATGAAAACCTTCATCGATGGAAAACTTCGCAATTTTATTGTCAAATGTTCCAATGAATTCAAGGTTTCCATTCTTCGGCAAATACCACCATACATTTTTCTTGCTGCCCGATATTTTTGTCAGATCGATCTCCATCGGCCGGCTACTGTAGTTATATACCAGCAGGTAATCATTGCCGCGGGTGGCGATGAGCCGGTCGTACATGACGCCGTTCGTGCCGGCAATCACCGACTGGTCAGGGACCCTCTCAAAGAACGGGAAGGTTAGCATCAGATTTTTGAGATACTTCATCTGGTTCATACCCGGATCTTCCAGCGCTTCGTACCATGTCTTCTGAGCCCCATAAGCACCGCCAATTCCATCTTTCTTCATCTGCATGATGGAGTTGTGGCCGTATGTATGGCCGAAGGAGCCGGCAAAAACCGACCAGTAAGCATAGCGCCGTACATCGTTGTCGTTCCATTTAATCTCGTTCGCATCATGCAGTCCATGGGGAATATCCTCGTATATCGGCTCTCCGTCGATCACCGGCTTCCGCGGTTCCAGGGCATTGTTGCTCTCCACAAAACGCCAGTTGTCCTCTTCGGTATTTTCGATGATGGGATAATCGCCATCACCCTTGCGCTGTCCGTAACGACGGTGTCCCGACTGGAACATATTGAAATCGAGCCACTCTTCGTTGTTAAACCAGATGCCCGACATGGTTCTGCCGCGGGGATGGAAGGTCATCAGATGATTGTCGTCATTTGCATCGATGCTTTTAGCCAGCGACTGCCATACTTCGGTTTTTACATCACCCCGGATATCGCCTCCAATCAGCCAGATGATATTGGGATTATTCCGATACCTTTTGGCAAGAAATTCGCCGTAGACACGGGCTTCTTCCACATTCATTTTTCCCTGCTGTACGGGGCTTCCCCACACACAGACCATCCCGATATATATTCCTTTTCGTGCGGCTGTCTCAATGATGTAGTCCATGTGATCCCAGTATCCATACTCGCCCTCCTCATCGATATTTGTAAAATCAAATCCGTGGGGCAGCGCCCATTTGCCATAGGCGTTTATGGCCGGCATGGTATTCATCACCATCACCTGAACAACATTGAACCCTTTCTGTCGGCACTGTTCCAGGTAGTACTCCGCTTCATCCCTGTTTAGCCGTGCCGGAAGATACCAGCCGGTATCACCCAACCAGAAAAAGGGTGTTCCGTTTTCATGCTGCAGGTAACGGTTTCCCTTATTTACCTGTAATTTTCCGTTTTCCCATGGGATATAGGTCTCCTGTGCCATGGCAGCGGCAACCAGAAAAAGACTAATTACTATTGTAATCAGATATTTACCCTTACTCATATCATATTTATTTTATTGATTCCTTTAATTTTTCTATTTCCAATGCTGCCAGGATAAACGATCCGGTAGATTTCGGATCATTTTCTATCACCGGCTCGCTGACATAGTATTCGAACGAGCCATCCCTGGGGTGACCGGTTATGCCATTTCCTCCCAGGCCGGCTACTGCACAGCAGTTCGTAATTGTGTAGGTACCATCTTCTTCGGGCTTGATAAAGTTGCGGATGGTTCCTTCAAACCCCTTTAGCGCTGTTTCCCTGCAACTTGCATCAATATAGTTGTTATTCAACGCCTTTGCCAGAAAATAGACAAAGAGGTAAGACGCCGACGATTCCAGATAATTTCCTTCCCTGTCGCCCTGATCGGTCACCTGATACCAGGTACCGGACTGAGGATCCTGATATTTCTGGATTCCCGATGCCAGCCTTTCTGCTATCTCCAGTAGGCTGTCACGCCCTGGGTGATCCTTCGGCAGGTAGTCGAGTACATCCACGATGGCTGCACCGTACCATCCCATGCTGCGCGACCAGAATCCGGGGGATGTGCCGGTCCCTTTATCGGCCCATGCCTGCTGTCGCGACTCGTCCCAGCCATGATAAAAGAGTCCACTCTCCTTATCGAATGTATGGGCATCGATCAGGGTAACCTGATGAACCACATCGTCGTACAGGGATGGTTTGTTAAAGGTTGCAGCATACTGTGCCAGAAAGGGCGAGGCCATATAAATACCGTCGAGCCACATCTGATGGGGGTATTTGAGTTTGTGCCAGAAGCCGCCCTCCGATGTACGCGGATGGGTCAACGATTGGGTATACAAGGTGTCGATTGCTTTCTTATAACGGGTGTCACCGGTTTCAGCATATAAATCGAACAATATTTTCCCCGGACTGAGGTGGTCGATGTTGTATGAATCCATCGAATAGGTCTTGATGTTTCCCTCCATGGTAATCAGACTGTCGGCATATCCTTTGGCATAATCAAAATATTGCTGATCTCCGGTTTCCTTCCACAATTCGATCACTGATCTGGCCACCAGTCCGAATGTATAACTCCATTTGGGTTTTGAGGCATTCTCTATCATCCATAACTCCGGAAAGCGGGTCATTTCGGAGACAGCCATTTTTTCAGACCAGCGTTGCTCTGCAGCTTTTTCACCGCCCTTGCAGGAGAGCATCGACAACGATGCAGCCGCGGCGACGATAAACATAATATTTTTCAGATACTTCATACACTAATTCATTTTGATAGAAAAATCACCTCCGATAGAGAATATATGATTTGCCCTTCTCAGTCTTCAGATCATAGGTATACACATCTGGCAAAACCGGCTTATTCAGTTCCACCTCGGCATGATTCAGCGGCTCGGGAATGACCGGAGTGTCATATAATCCGTTGGGATTTGGCCCGGATGCTTTTCTCAATCCTTTCCCTTTCAGCTGGCTGTTTGAACGGATACGGCAATTGCCTCCATTATTTGAAGTGATCCTGACTTCGCTGACCGTTCCCTCATTCCATTGGATGTCCAGTTCAAAGCCTCCCCGGGCGAGTAGCCCTTTTATATGTCCCTCCTGCCAGTTATCGGGCAGCGCAGGGAGCAGATAGATAAAACCATCGTAGCTCTGCATCAGCATCTCGGCAATACCGGCTGTACAGCCGAAATTTCCATCGATTTGGAAAGGAGGATGTGCATCAAACAGATTGGGATAGGTACCACCGGGACCCGAATTCTCCCTTACCAGTGTAAGCTGATCGGTGATCAGCTGATAGGCCTGATTGCCATCCAGCAGTCGCGCCCAAAGACAGACCTTCCAGCCCATGGACCAGCCTGTGGAGGGACCTTTCCGGTGGATGAGCGAAGTACGTGCCGCATCAAAGAGCTCAGGTGTGCGGAAGGGAGATATCTGATTACTCGGGAACAAGCCGTATAAATGGGATATGTGCCTGTGGGTATCTTTCGGATCATCCCAGTCGTGCATCCACTCCTGCAGCTGCCCCCACTTTCCTATCTGCATGGGAGCCATCTCGGCAAGCCTGCTTTTCAGGTGAGAAGCATAATCTGCATCCCTATTCAATACCTCTGAGGCATCTATTACCGCGTTCCATAAGTCAAAGATAAGCTGGTTGTCCATGGTGACTCCGGCTGCAGTCGTCGCCTTTCCCCCGCTGCCGGCATGCACATTCTCGGGGGAG
>CAZBFS010000130.1:0-515 GCA_964491215.1 uncultured Proteiniphilum sp. | reverse complement strand
GTCCATGGTCACCCCGGCGGCAATGGATGCCTCGCGGTTGCTGGCCGAATGCGGGTTCTCCGGCGAGTTCGAGGGAGCCACCACCAGCCAACCATTTTCCGGCTCATATACCATGGTCTGATCAAAGAATAGCGCTGCCCCTTTTAATATCGGATAAGCTTCCTGCAGAAAGCCTGTATCGCCGGTATAGAGATAATGCTCCCACAAATGTCGACTAAGCCAGGCTCCACCGGAGGGCCACATGCCCGAAGCGGCTCTGTCCACCGGTCCTGTAATACGCCATATATCTGTGTTGTGGTGGAGCACCCATCCATCTGTGCCATACATAACCTTTGCCGTCTCCCTGCCAGTCTCTGCAATCTCCTTGATCAACCTGAAGAGCGGCTTGTTCAGTTCCTGCAGGTTCGTCACTTCTGCCGGCCAGTAATTCATTTCAAGATTGATATTGGTGGTATATTTGCTGTCCCACGAGGGAAACAGCGCATCATTCCAGATTCCCTGCAGGTTTGCCGGTT
>CAZBFS010000129.1:0-5248 GCA_964491215.1 uncultured Proteiniphilum sp. | reverse complement strand
TTCGCAGGAGTGCATAATTCAAGTTTTACTTCTTTTTTGAAATCATGTACATCTATATCTATTTTTGGAAATTCCATGTTTACATAATACCTCCCCTTTATTCAAGTTTACATAATGTGCTTTTATAAGAATTTATACTGATATTTGAACCTCAATCTCCAATCCCCCATACTTGCCGTAATGTGATTTTCCCCAACATCGAACAATAATGAACTATCCTTCAAATTGTCATACAAGTAAATTTTGGTATTATTATTCTCAGCTTCAACAATTTTATGGTTTAAATCAACAAATATCTCGTCTCCAGACTGTAATTCACGAAATTCTAGTTTGGTTAAATTATTAGTGTTCAATAATGTAAATATATTCATATCTTCTAACATTTCAATATAAATTATAGGCTTTAATTCAACATCTCCCCAGTTGTAGATGTTTACATCACTTATTGATTCATAAATATCAGATATATAGAATTGGCTTCTTGCGTAGTTATCCATATTGCGCATGGTCAAACTGATCAAACCTGCACCGGCTTGATTGTGTATTAGTTCAGTATCACCATCACACATACAATAATATATACGATTTGGCTGTTCACTAAATATTAATGGTTGGTAATAATCCTGATTTAGCCATCTTGACACTTCAGTCAGATATTCGTGATTTTTACCAAATCCGTATTTGAACGCAAAATGTAAGTCAATTACTAAAGGTAAATTTACAACATCAATAAAATATGTGTCATCACGTCCGGCAGATTGCGATACTTCAATATCTCTTTCGGATATAAAAGGCTCATCGGGAATAGACACATCATAGCTTACGTTGATCAGATCATAGACTGTCGAATCTATTCCTGCATAATTAAATCTAACTGAATTTTTAATTGTCATCTACTTCACCACCAGTTTGCGGTAAATATTTATGCCTATATCTGAATCTGATATGACAATTTCCATCTGTACGCAATGTGTTCACGCCTCTAATTAACTGTAAATATTTATAATCAAATCGTTCGCCCAAATATGGATTGACAATTTCCTTATCGTTATCTATATATACCGTTTCATCATCTGTCATATTGTTTATTTCAAATACTTGGGAAGTGTTAATGTTGGTAATTTTTATATCACCATTATCTACTTTCTTGATGATCATTTCAGGGTATATATTAATATCTGATTCATTTGATATGACAATATCGTATAGTTTTACATCAAGATTACCGTTAAATGATACGATAAATGACATTATGTTACACCTCCCAAATATTTTTCTGCATCAATATCATCTATGTGATCATGATACACAAAATCCGCCACCACAGCATTGATATGATTCTTTTCATCTGAATCACAACCAATGTAAATTTCGTCTACATTCTTCAACGCAATACATTCAGCCGTTACCATCTCGCCCAATGTCTCAGCAACTTTCACCTGTAAAAATAGCTTGCAGTTCTTTACTCCTGCATAAATTCTAACAATGTCTCCCAATTGCCATTCAGCCATGATATCTGCAGTTACTATTCCATTCGTCATGCTGATCTTCTTAGTTATGTTGTCGTAATAGCAAACATATTCTCCGGCTTGCCAGAATACATGATTTTTCTCTCCAGACCCATGAGGCATCTTCATTGAAAGTCCGATACCAAACTCTGAAGGTAAAGACACTATCAACGGTAACTTAACAATGGTGGGTGCTCGTGTTTCACCTCCGGGATGCCAAGTGGAAGGGTAGAGTAATGGCAATGCAGATGTAGAAATCCAACGAAGGGTAGGCGCAATAAAGCTATAAGACATTGCCGGTATTCGTATTTTTGCTTCCGCCCTCGCTCCCATATTAAGCGATACATGGGCTAATGGAGAAACGGCAACTAATTTATCGTATGTTAAACGAATCAGGCCGGGAGCACCTGCGCCGCCCCGACTACCATAAGAACCAGCACCAGCACCGCCACCGCCGCCGCCGCCGTAGTCAAACCCACCTTTGGCATCAGTGATTGGGAAATATGGAGCACCTTTTCCACCCGCTCCGCCGTACTCTTCTGTAGCTACTCCACCATCAATATCTATGGCATTTTTCCCGGGGCCACCTGATCCCGCACCACCGCCGCCACCGCTACCATAAGCAAGACTTCTGACGGCACTCGCTCCTCCAGAATATCTAATAGTCCCTACGCAGTTAAAATCCCGACCACCAGAAGCACTTTCTGTGCCTCCTGCGCCTCCCCCAACAGCTTTAACCTCTGTACCATCTTCCCAATAAGTATCTTCGCCTGGAATGGCATCCGCATATAGTGGAGGTGTAGACGTACGTTTGGCAACTATGTAGTCGTAGTGATTTCCGACCACAACATCAACTAATGCTGATGCAAAAGCACCGCCGCCACCACCAGTATAAGTATTATAGCCACCTTTTCCGCTTCCTCCACCACCCCAACATTCAACTAAAACTTTATCATTTATAATGCCAGCTGGACATTTCCATGTTCCACTTACTTCCTTCAACTCTACCACAGAAACTATTTTGTATTTATATACAAACGGCAAGGAAGCATGTGCTTTATGAGTGATAGCGATAGTCGCATGGGCAACCACATCTACAAATTTATCTTCGGCTATCAACTCAAAATTAGCATTATCTCCACTGGGAGGCGTAAAAACTTCTAAATCAAAATTTACCTTATCGCCATCAGGCGGAATATACACATCGTTTCACCACCTCTACATTTACGGTATCGCCGTCTTTAAGATTGAATTTATCTCGTAAACAGACTGGGGCCATAATGCCCAGTGCCCCTGTTATATTGTCTTGATAAGGGCCTGAACGTCTTATGGCATAGCATGGTAAACCATTTACCATGATAGGGTACAACCACATTAAACCATGAACAATAATCGGTGCAGATAATTGCAACCTTTCGTTAAGCCTTACATTCAAAGTACCTGGATAGGGGACAAACCCGATAGTTTCTTTTATGGCTTTATTATCATTCGGCATAATCTTATGGTGTGTGCCAGAGCCACTTTTAACTATTCCAACCATACCTGATATACCTTTAAATATTCATTCTCATACCCACTTAGATCCATACGTATCTTAACATAATACATCCCGGACAATTCAGAAACATCTATTAACGCTACTGACTTTTGTTGGTAAACATAGGGGAAAACTGTGCATATTTCACTCTGAGGCGCACTCACTTGTTGAACGCAAAATTTTGACCGGTACGAACCATATCCACTATAGCCTCCCGTATACTCTAGTTTTACAAAATTTATATCAGTCAGATCTATAGAAGTTTCATAGTAACCAGGGTGCTGAGCAAAAAATAATTCAGCACCACCATCATTTGTCCATGTTTCTATTTCTAACAACATATGGTCTTGCTCAAGCGTAAAACTCGACGCTGCATCATAATCAGTATACTGCCAGTCCTCCCCACCCTCACCTTCATTGTAAAGATAAACAGTCCCCGATATGGGTTCTATCCCAGGCATACTCTTTGCGCTGTAGTGGATAATATCATCTCCATCTATTTCTTCATATTCCACTACAGCGTGATATTTATTATCTAAAGATAAACCACCGCAAGAGTATTCACCGCTTTCATCAGATTCTCCAGATGAAACCACTTCACCATCATGAAGGATATATACCTTCGCCTCTTCAACAGCAACACCATCTTTTCTGACCACGCCAGAAATCGCAGCTATACCAGACATACTCTACTCCTCCTCTTCTTCAACATCATCAATATCTATTTTGCAACTTCCAGCATTAACCCGTAGAGTTTGCCCTTCCAGTACTTCCACGCTTTCAATGTTGCCAGATCCATCAACCAGAGGAATTACCAAGAGCAAATCTCCACCATCCTCATTAGTGTACAATCCAATAGCAGTAACCTCACACGCAGGCATATCCTCAAAAGCAACTGCTGCATCAGTAACGATAATGCGCTTATTGCCAACACTCTCCGGTTCATCAAAAGTTATCGGTTTTCTATCGCCATCATAACCCGTTATCTCCGCATTCTCTTTGTCAATCAGTCCGGCATAAACCGGCGCTTCCTCATTGCGAAAAGCATAATTCAGCAACATGTCAGCAAGTGTAATTGTAATCATTTAATGTTCACTCCTTATCAATAAGATAGACTTTACCCCATCCCCACCCGGCAGCACAAGATTTACCACGGCGAAGACGAGATTGCACAGACCAAACAAACCAAAACCGCACACCGCAAAAACAACCAAATTCGCCACCGGCCCGGAAAGAGATACCGCTATCTGCTTGCGAGGATCGGCGTCACCACTCCACTTCACGCCTATACCCCGCCAGCCAACAGTTAAACCCACAACCTTGCCGCCTACAGCCCAAATAGCCAGCACATGGCCCAACTCGTGAATCACGTAGATCGCTAAAACGTAAAATAGGCAACTAAGAAAAATAATTATCATTTCCACCATTTCACACCTCTTCAACTATTGCAGTAACTTTAATACCTACACTACTATCCTTATGCGCTTCTTCATCACTTTTTACTCAAACGCGCAGCCAAAAGATATAGTTTGTGTCGTCGATCATTTCTTCAATTTTTAAAGAATCGCCCCAGTTTTCAGCAACATTATCGTCAGGCTCTCCACTTCCATCATCTAATGTAAGTCGCCATTTATCCACATTATCACTATCGACAATCTCAATCGTAGCATGTAGATCAGCAATCTCATCATCCTCTACGGTCTGATAATCTTCATCACAACGAACAGCGAGCTTGATCCATGCGCTTCCAGCGTATCCTGTTTCTGGTACCCTAATTCGTCCAATGATTAAAGGCGATAAAGCAGTAATCAACATGCCATCGTCATCTCCAGCAGTAGGATCGCCTTTATAAAGTTTAATCTTACTTTCAGTAGGCATTCATCTCACTCCCCTTCTGTTTCGGTATTAACCTCAACCATATGACAATCCGTATAATAAACAGTTCCTACTGGTGCTCTATGTCCTAATCCAACTTCCCAAATAAAATATTCCACCCATTGTCTATCTGCGAAATCTGACTTATCAACAGCCCAAAGCAAATTTTCGCCTTGTGTAAGGGTAAATATTTTTGTAGTTAGTGCACTGCTTTCTGCGTTACCGCCCGCAAACCGTATCCTGAAAGTCATATCCCTACCAATATACCAATTATCCATCGGCAAATATAAAACAACCTGTGCTACAAAAGGTGTTTCTGCCTCAAACC
>CAZBFS010000128.1:0-5266 GCA_964491215.1 uncultured Proteiniphilum sp. | reverse complement strand
GAGCCGAACTGGGTGTGGGCAAGGGTAAGCTTTACATCGTGAACGCACCACGCATAAACAAGAAGATAAACGATGCCTTCCCGGAAAAGATACCCGACAACCGCATCCTCACGGTGGTGGATGATCTGGCGGAGAAACATCCACAACTGAAGACCATTCTTGTTTCAAAAGATATCAACCTACGGATGAAAGCCCGCTCACTGGGCATGCTCGCCGAGGATTACATCACCGACAAGGTGACCAACATCGATATCTTCGACCAGGGTGAAGTGGTGATTGAAGGGATTAATCCCGACCTGATTGACAGCATTTATGCACAACCAGCCGGGGTAGACCTGGATGCCTTCAGCTTTGAGACACAGCCGGAACCGAATCAGTGCTTCATCCTCAAGAGCGAGCGCAACAGCGTGCTGGCACGCTATAACCCTTTCACACAGAAGATCACCAAGGTAGACAAGGAGAACAACTTCGGCATCCAGCCGCGCAACGCGGAGCAGGCGTTCGCCTTCGAGGTGCTGAACGACCCGGAAGTGAAGCTGGTGGGACTCACCGGCAAGGCAGGTACCGGCAAGACATTGCTGGCACTGGCATCGGCACTCAAGCAGCACAAGATCTACGGACAGATTCTGTTGGCGCGCCCCATCGTCTCCCTCTCGAACAAAGACCTGGGATACCTGCCGGGTGACGAGAAGCAGAAGGTGGCACCCTACATGCAGCCACTGTTCGACAACCTCAACGTGATCAAGACACAACTGGGACAGAACAGTTCTGACCTGAAGGTGATTGAGGAACTGCAAAAGACAGGACAACTGGAGATCGAAGCACTCGCCTTCATTCGTGGTAGAAGCCTCACCGAGACCTACTGCATCATCGACGAGGCACAGAACCTGACACCCCACGAGGTGAAGACCATCATCACCCGCGCGGGGGAGAACACCAAGATGGTGTTCACGGGCGACCTGCAGCAGATCGACTCGCCCTACCTCGACACGCAGTCGAACGGACTGGCCTACATGATCGACAAGATGAAGGGACAAACGCTCTTTGGTCACGTAAATCTGGTGAAGGGTGAACGCAGCGTGCTCTCCGAACTGGCAAGCAACCTGTTGTAACTGACACCTAATTTTTCACTATCTTTGCATCCCGATAAAAGAAATTAAACGATGCAGAAACCGACCATACCCAAGGGGACCCGTGATTTTTCGCCCGAAGAGACGGCGAAGCGCAACTATATCTTTGACACCATCCGTGAGGTCTATCGCCTCTACGGATTCCGCCAGATAGAGACACCGGCGATGGAGAACCTCTCCACGCTGATGGGCAAGTATGGCGAAGAGGGAGACAAGCTGCTCTTCAAGATCCTCAACTCGGGTGACTTCCTCGCGTCGATGAGCGAGGCGGATCTGAAGGAGGGCAACGCGGCCAGGAGCGCCACCCGCATCTCGGAGAAGGGACTGCGCTACGACCTCACCGTGCCCTTCGCGCGCTACGTGGTGATGCACCGCAACGAGATCACCTTCCCCTTCCGGCGTTACCAGATACAACCGGTGTGGCGGGCCGACCGCCCGCAGAAGGGTCGCTACCGCGAGTTCTTCCAGTGCGACGCCGACATCGTGGGTTCGGACTCACTGCTCAACGAGGTGGAGCTGGTGCAGATCATCGACGAGGTGTTCACGCGCCTGGGCATCCGCGTGGCGGTGAAGCTGAACAACCGCAAGATCCTCTCCGGCATCGCCGAGATCATCGGCGAGGCGGACAAGATCACCGACATCACCGTAGCGATCGACAAGCTGGACAAGATAGGACTGGAGAAGGTGAACGAGGAGCTGGCCTCCAAAGGTATCGCACGTGAGGCGATCGACCGGTTGCAGCCGATCATCCTGCTGAGCGGGAGCACCGCTGAGAAGCTGACGAGGCTGCGGGAGCTGCTGGCTTCCTCCGCGACCGGCACGAAAGGTGTGGAGGAGATGGCCTTCATCATCGCCAAGACAGAAGCGTTGCAGCTTCGCAACGAGGTGGAGCTGGACCTGACGCTGGCACGCGGACTTAACTACTACACCGGCGCGATCATCGAGGTGAAGGCGCTCGACGCGCAGATCGGCAGCATCACCGGCGGCGGCCGCTACGACAACCTGACCGGCATCTTCGGACTGCCGGGTGTCTCGGGTGTGGGCATCTCCTTTGGTGCAGACCGCATCTACGATGTGCTGACGCAACTGGAGCTCTTCCCTGAGAGCTTCTCCCACTCCACCGAGCTGCTCTTCGTGAACTTCGGTGAACGGGAGGCAGACTGGCTACTCCCCCTAGTGGCGCAGATACGTCGCGAGGGCATCTGCTGCGAGCTCTATCCCGAAGCTGCTAAGATGAAGAAGCAGCTCTCCTATGCCGACAGCAACCGGATCCCTTACGTGGCGATGGTGGGCGAGAACGAGATGAAGGAGGGCAGGATCACGCTCAAGAACATGCAGTCGGGCGAGCAGACGAGTGTCACCCCCGATGAGGTGGCGTCAATTGTGGAAGGCAGATTAAAACAATAAAGGGGATTTACTGCTTGTAGGAATAAAATAACCGATATTTTAAGCTCAATCCTGTTTTGGGATCAAGGTTGAAAGAGGCCAAATTGCATGTGGAACAACTCCCTTTCACATAAGATATGTCAGTCTGTTTGGTTTCAATTGACATGGTGATATTAAAATCTTCAAATACTGAATTCCCGATGGCCTCTACAAATTCCAACCCAATGTAGAAAGGGGAATGATTCTCTATTTCTATTTCATACTCTGTTAGATCAAGATACATCTTTTGATCAATTTTCTTTGTAATAAAATAGCCGGGCCCTTCAAATACAATAGCCGAAGGTTGGTGATCTTCTGAATCCATGATTATCGGCTTTACAATAAAACCATCTTTTTCAGAATCACCCCATTTATAGTTAAAGCAAAACTCAATCCCTCTTATGAGGATATCTTTGTTTGTGACAAGATTTATTTGTGAAACAATTTTCGATTTCCCTTTAATTGCGACTCTTATATTCTTTCGATCAGTTGATTTCAACAGTTCAATATCACCCTTTGGATATACAATCAATTCATCGAGCTGAATGATTTTTTCCTCCTTCTGAACTTCCCTCTCAGCACCTTTATTGTCCTGAGAATATGCAGAAAGGAGAACCAACATAGCGAATACGGTTAAAACAATCTTTTTCATGCTAAATTGAATTAATGAGCACTCTTCTATAAAACTGAAGTTTGTTTTCCTGGCAGGGGACAACTTTGAAAAAGTAAAGTGAAAAATCGCTCTTTGAACAATATGCAACTTCTGAGATTGCATGCGATTCATTATTTTTGAATATTTTTATCAATCTGAAATCATATCAGACAGAATAATTATAGCAACTGATCTTATTTTTCAAAAATAATAGTTTTTTAAAGCAATGACACACTTTACTAAAAACTTAACGCTAAAAACGTATGTATTATTCTTATAACCTGCACTTTATGGTATGTGATTTTAACGGTAACAAAAGAAAAAAAGGGTGTATCAATTACTGAGTTTTGACACACCCTCATTATAAATCTTATCGGATGATCTTCACATCCACGGCATTCATTCCCTTGGGACCGCGCTCAAGCCGGTAGGTGACCAGGTCGCCCTCTGCAACTCCGTGCTCGGCATTGCTCTTGTGGAAGAAGTACTTGATGACACTGTTCCCTTCACGGATGAATCCAAAACCTCGGGTCTCATCGTAGAAGTCGACACGTCCTTCCGGATCGCCCGCCTCTTCGGTCACCTCCTTGCGGGGCACGGATATCTCGATATCTTCCAGTTCAATCCTCTCATCCTCGTGAATGGGTGCTGGCGGTGTATCGATGATCACACCATTGGCATCAACATAGGCAATCATATCCTCGAAGGAGCTGGTGCCCTGTTGTTTGCGTTCCTCTTTCTTCTTCAGTTTCTCTTTCTTCTTCTGCAGTTTTTGCTTCTCGATTTCTCTTTTGTTGAATGAATTTGATCTTGCCATTGATTCGTTTAAAAGTTTTTTATGTTAGTATGTTATTATGTTGATACGATGGTACGTTAACACGTTTGTATGTTAACACGTTTGTACGTCAGTTGGTTCGATGTTTTTCAGTTCTTGGCATAAAGCACAACGATTAAAGTTCGATGTAGACAAACCAAGGACCAAAAACTATGAATCATCACCCATCGCCTGAAAAGCTTACCCCTTATTGCTTATTGCTTATAGCTTACAGCTCACTGCTTATAGCTAATTGCTAGTTCGCAATCGGCAGCTTCCTGCCCGTCAACTTCTGTATATCGCGCAGCATCGGCTTCTCTTCCTGCGTACAGAAGGTAAGGGCCCGTCCGCTGTTACCGGCACGGCCCGTGCGACCGATACGGTGCACGTAGGTCTCCGCCACATCGGGCAGGTCGTAGTTGATCACCAGGTCGAGCTGGTCGATGTCAATACCACGGGCGGCGATATCGGTAGCAATCAACACCCGTGTGGTGCGCGACTTGAAGTCGCTCAGTGCCCGCTGGCGCGCGTTCTGTGATTTGTTACCATGAATGGCCGCACTGCCGATACCCGCCTTGCTCAGGATCCGTGCGATCTTGTCGGCACCATGCTTGGTACGCGAGAAGACCAGCACTGACTTGTTGATTTCATGCTGCAACAGGTCGATCAGGAGATCCTTCTTATCCGGCTTCTCCACCAGATAGATGCGTTGGTCGATGGTCTCCACCACCGATGAAACCGGTGTCACCTCAACGCGTACCGGCTTGTGCAGGATGGTGCGTGAGAGCGATGTGATGGAATCGGGCATGGTAGCCGAGAAGAAGAGCGTCTGCTTGTGCTTGGGCAGCAAAGGCAGTAACCGCTTGATGTCATGGATGAATCCCATGTCTAGCATACGGTCCGCCTCGTCGAGGACGAAATGGCGGATGTGTTGCAGGGAGATGTAACCCTGGCCAATCAGGTCGAGCAAGCGACCCGGCGTGGCGACGAGGATGTCGATTCCCGCCTTGAGGGTGTTAACCTGCGCGTGCTGCTTCACCCCACCGAAGATAACGGTGTGGCGGAGGCGTGTATACTTGTTATACTCACGGATGCTCTCGTCGATCTGAATCGCCAGCTCACGTGTGGGGGTGAGGATCAGCGCCCTGATCTCTCTTTTCTTTCCCAGTTGTCTGTCTGAACAGAGCTGTTGGATGATGGGGATGGCGAAGGCGGCTGTCTTGCCGGTGCCTGTCTGTGCCAGTC
>CAZBFS010000127.1:0-5326 GCA_964491215.1 uncultured Proteiniphilum sp. | reverse complement strand
GGAGGTGAACAAGCTGATCAAACAATTCGACGAGACCCGCAAGATGATGAGGATGATGACCTCCGGTGGTGGCAAGCAGGCAATGCGCAACCTTCGCAGGAGATAACGTTGTACAACTTATCGCTGAAATTGATTTGAGGATTTGCGGATTCGCAAATTTGCTTATCGCTTATAAATTACAGCTTAAAACTAAAAATATGAACCTGATTGATGGAAAGGCGACAAACGCCGAGATAAAGCGGGAGATAGCCGCGGAGGTGGCACAGATCAGGGCTGCCGGCGGCAAGATACCTCATCTGGCAGCAGTGCTGGTGGGTCACGACGGTGGCAGTGAGACCTACGTTGCCAACAAGGTGCGTAGCTGTGAGGAGGTGGGCTTTCACTCCACCCTGATCCGTTACGAGGAGGATGTGACGGAGGAGGAGTTGCTCGCCTGTGTGGAGCGACTCAACAACGACCCCGATATAGACGGCTTCATTGTACAGCTGCCGCTACCAAAGCATATCCGCGAGGAGCAGATCACCGAAGCGATCGACTATCGCAAAGATGTGGATGGCTTTCACCCGGTGAACGTGGGACGCATGTCGCTGGGCCTCCCCTGCTTTCTCTCCGCCACACCGGCAGGCATCGTGGAGCTGCTGAAACGATACAACATTGAAACACGCGGGAAGCACTGTGTGGTGCTGGGTCGCAGCAACATCGTAGGCAAACCGGTTGCGATGATGATGATGCAGAAGGGTACCCCGCGCGACTGCACCGTGACCGTATGCCACAGCCGCACTCAGCACATCAAAGAGATCTGTCTGCAGGCCGACATCATCATCGCGGCGCTTGGCGTTCCGGAGTTCCTGAAAGGGGATATGGTGAAGGAGGGAGCGGTGGTAATCGATGTGGGCACCACACGGGTTCCGAGCGACAAAACCAGGTCGGGCTTCAAGCTGACAGGCGATGTGGCGTTCAACGAGGTGGCACCCAAATGCTCCTGGATCACTCCCGTACCGGGCGGTGTAGGCCCCATGACCATCGTCTCACTGATGCGCAACACCTTGTTAGCGGGTAAGAAGACGATCTACCACTGATACTCTCTGTTGAGAAAAGCAACCCAACTCCATTCACACCCATGAAGAAAACGAAACCCCATGTTATCGTGACCGGCGGTGCCCAGGGCATCGGCCGCATGGTGATGCAAATGCTCCTGGAGGAGGGATACAGCGTTTCGGTTTTCGACATCGATGGTGAGGCGATGGAAGAGCTGAAACCTTCTTTTCGCAGACGCAGTGTGACATTCCACATCACCGACGTGTCGAACGAGGTGAGCGTACGCTCCTCCATCCGTTCAGCCATCAAGCAGTTCGGACCGGCACAGGGACTGGTTAACAACGCAGTATATGAGCTGTTCAAGCCCATGGAAGAGCTCTCCCTGGAGGAGTGGAACAGAGCGCTGGCTACCAACCTCACAGGCACCTTCCTTTGCAGCAAATATCTGGCATCCTCACTCCGGGAAACGAAGGGTTCAATTGTTAATATCTGCTCCACCCGTGCCTTTCAGTCGGAACCCCACACCGAATCCTATTCGGCCAGCAAGGGAGGCATCTGCGCCCTCACCCATGCCATGGCGGTGAGCCTAGGGCCCCACGTGCGGGTCAACAGCATCAGTCCCGGCTGGATCGATGTCTCTGCCCTGAAGAAAGGATCCGTTGCCAAACAGACAAAGATAACAGCCGATGACCACCTGCAACACCCTGCCGGTCGCGTGGGCAACGCGATGGATATCGCACGCATGGTCCTCTTCCTGATGAACCCGGAGAACAGCTTCATCACGGGACAGAACTTCACCGTGGATGGGGGAATGACAAAGAAGATGATTTACGTCTGAGGTTTTTCCTTCGCTAGTATTTCTTCACCTTGATCAGCAGGATGCCTACCACCGTCCAGAAGATCTCACGTATACGCTTGCACAGACTGACAAAGACACCATAGGAGAGCGGCAACGAGAGTATGCCGAACACTATCACGATGCCACCCTCGCGCGATCCCATCTGCATTGGCATAAAGAAAAGGATATTACCGACCAGTGACTGAACAGATTCAATCAGGACACTCTTACCATAAGTGATGGGCATACCCACTGCACGCATCATCAGAATGACCTCCAGGCAGAGAAAGAAACGGGAGAATACCTCCAGAGAAAGTGAGGTGAGAAAATCCTTTTTACGATGGCGGTAGAGATCAGAGATCAGGGTATCCATCTGGTCTATTTTCTCCTGGTTGTGTCTGCGGTAGGCTTTCAGGCTCTTGCCTATAAATGGCAGCCTGCCACCCAGCACCAGCGCCCTGTTGACACCACCACGGGTATAAACCCTGTAAGCCCATAAGAGCAAAAGGAGTGAGGTTGCAGCGGAGACGATTATCCCGAGCTCTACGACATCGGAAAGGACCGGCACCAGGAAAAGCAACAACGGGATGGAGACCATCCAGAAAATAAAATGGGAGACAAAGTGCATCATGGTTGAGAGCAGTACCGAGGAGGTTGCTTTTTGAATACCCAAAGTAGACTGTAACTCGATGATCTTATAGGGCTCACCGCCCATGAGCCCGAACGGGGTGATGTAATTGATGGCGAATCCGCTGATCACCAGCTTGTAAAGTCGCAGGAAACTGATCTTTTTTGTCTCTTCACTTCCATCCTGGAGGATCCGATAGAAGGAGTAGGTGTTGATAAGGTAAACCACTACCCAAAGCCCGATGATGGGTACAAACCACCAGCCTGTCTGCCTGATATCACGCAGGATATTGTCGATTCCTGTCTTATATATCATAAAGCCCAATGCCAGGGCACCGAGCAGAAAAAATATATTCTGAGCAATTTTCGCTTTTTTTGCCATAGAGAAGCGGCTGAAACAAATAATGGCCCGATACGCGCAGTATCAGGCCACAAAAATAGGACTTATTCGTGAAACATCGGCAATAAACAGTTCATTATTTTCGAAAAGGAGGTTTCACCACCACTCCTTTCAGCTTTCTGTTACGCACGCTGATAAAGATACCGGTGCCCGGTATGGCATATTCCGGCTTCAGGTATCCCATACCGATACCTGTTTTCAAGACGGGTGAGAGCGTCCCTGATGTGACCTTCCCGATTGGCTCATCATCGCTGTTCAGGATCTCGTATCCCTGCCGGGGGATCCCCTTCTCAGTCAGTTCAAAACAGCAAAGCTTGCGGGAGACTCCCTCAGCCTTCTCTCTCTCAAGGATCTCACGTCCAATGAACGTCTTGTCGGCAGTGAAACGAGTGATCCAACCCAGTCCTGCCTGCAGGGGAGTGGTGGTGTCATCCAGATCGTTGCCGTAGAGGCAGAAACCCATCTCCAGCCGCAGCGTATCGCGCGCGCCCAACCCAGCCGGCTTGATACCATAGGCAGCTCCCGCCTCAAAGAGGGCATCCCATATCTTTTCTCCCTCTTCGGGATAGAAGTAAAGTTCGAAGCCTCCGGCACCGGTGTACCCGGTGTTGGAGATGATGACGTTCTCCACCTCTGCAAAGCGGGCGGTCACGAACGAATAATAAGGTATGGCCGGGAGATCGGCAGCCGTCAGCTTCTGCATCGTCTCCATAGCATGTGGACCCTGTACGGCCAGCAGGGCCATGTGTCCGGAGGCGTTCTCCAGCTCGGCACCCATGCTGTTGTGCCGATGGCACCATTCCCAGTCTTTTTCAATGTTGGCGGCGTTGACTACCAGCAAGTATTTCTCCGGCTCGTACTGGTAGACGATGAAATCATCCACAATGCCACCCTGTTCATTCACAAAGCAACTGTATTGAGCTTTGCCGGGCTGTAGACGAGAAGCATCATTGCTTGCAATCTTCTGCAGGAAGGGAAGCGCCTGTGGCCCTTTTACCCAAAACTCACCCATGTGCGACACATCGAACACCCCCACGGCATCCACCACCGTGAGATGTTCATCAATGATCCCGGTATACTCAATGGGCATATTGTAGCCGGCGAACTCGTGCATCTTTGCTCCCAGGGCAATGTGCAGATCGGTAAATGGCGTTCTCTTCATATTTGTGTCGATTTCTGTTTATTCGGTTAAGCCTCTCTGGCGACCAGTTCAGTAATCTTCACGATAACCTCGGAGGCCTTTTGCAGTGAGGAAACGGGCAGGAACTCATACCTGCCGTGGAAGTTCATCCCGCCGGCGAAGATGTTGGGACAGGGAAGCCCCATGAATGAGAGACGGGCACCATCGGTGCCGCCACGAATCGGCTTGATATTGGGTTTCACACCCACCTCTTCCATGGCACGGAAGGCATAGTCGATGATATGCTTCAACGGTTCCACCTTCTCCTTCATGTTGTAATACTGATCCTTTAGCTCCAGGGTGAGACGGTTGTCATACCGTTGGTTCAGCCGCTCAACCACTTCGTTCATCAGCCGTTTACGTGCTTCGAATTTCATCCTGTCGTGGTCGCGGATGATGAAGGAGACCTTCGCTTCATCCACAGTACCATTGAAAGCGATCAGATGGAAGAATCCTTCATACCCCTCGGTATGCTCCGGCCGCTCCTGTTCAGGTAGCATCGCCACCAGCTCGTTGGCCACATGGAGGGCACTGATCATCTTCCCTTTTGCATATCCGGGATGCACATTGCGACCCTGTATCTCTATCTTCGCCGAGGCGGCATTGAAATTCTCGTACTCAAGCTCCCCCACCTCACTGCCATCCATCGTGTAGGCCCATCGGGCAGCAAATCTGTCAACATCGAACTTATCGGCACCACGACCGATCTCCTCGTCGGGTGTGAAGGCGATGCGGATCTTACCGTGTTCTATATCAGGATGTTCAATCAGGTATTGCATAGCCGTCATGATCTCCGCGATACCGGCCTTGTCGTCCGCCCCTAACAGTGTGTTACCGTCGGTGACGATCAGATCCTCTCCTGCATGGTGCAGCAATTCGGGGAAGTCGGATGGTGAGAGCACCACGTTGGTTGTCTCGTTGAGCACAATATCCTTGCCGTCATAGGCTTTCACGATGCGTGGGTTCACATTCTCACCACTCATATCGGGACTGGTATCAAAGTGAGCGATGAAGCCGATCACCGGCACATCCTTCTTCGTGTTGGCCGGCAGGGTGGCCATCAGGTAACAGTTGTTGTCGAGACTCACATCGGCGAGTCCCATCTCCAGAGCCTCCTTTTCAACCTCTTTGGCCAGGTTGAACTGCTTCTGGGTACTTGGGGTCTGCGTGCTGTTCTCATCCGATTGCGTATCAATGCGGGCATACTTGATAAACCGGTCTACTATATCCATGATAATCTCTT
>CAZBFS010000126.1:0-5330 GCA_964491215.1 uncultured Proteiniphilum sp. | reverse complement strand
AAAGCCTTTCGTGGTTTCTTCACTCTCCTTGCCAAGGTCGTTTTCACTTTTCCTTCTGGGGCAAGGTCATGCTCTACCAACTGAGCTACTTTCGCAATTAAAAAACGAGCTACTTTCGCAATATGTAATCAGAATATGCTATTCCGGATCGGGCTCTCCTGCCGGTGTACGGGGCAGCATCTTGTTTGATTTTGCGGGTACAAAGATAATGTTTTGTTTGATGATTGCAAAAAAAAGCCGCTAAAATTTTAACAAGCATACCATCTTTTCCAGATAATAGACATCGGTTTCTGAAAATGCATTCAGTTGATCGCTGTCCACGTCGAGCAGGGCGCACACCTCACCCCCTCCTTCACTGAAAATAGGCACCACAATCTCGGAACGGGATAGCGAACTGCAGGCGATATGTCCCGGGAACTGATCCACATCGGGGACAATCAGTGTCTTTGCCTCTTTCCATGCCATCCCACAGACACCTCTTCCATAGGTGATACGGGTACACGCCACAGGTCCCTGGAAAGGTCCCAGCACCAGCTGTTTCCCTTCAACACGATAGAATCCCACCCAAAAGAAGTTGAATGTCTCTTTCAGTGCAGCGGTGATGTTCGCCATATCGGCGACCATATCGGGTTCATCTTGTGTCAGCCCCTGCAGCTGCGGTATCAACAACTCATACTTCTCCTTCACTGAGCTGTTTTCCGGCATAAATAAATCTTCAGCCATATAGTTGTAAAACGACGGATTTAAAAAAATCGCGCCACCGGTATTGGTTGCGCGATTGATGTAGTTATTGCTTGATATGGTTTACTGAGCCTGTTCCTGTGCCTCCTGAATCATCTTGGCATTGGGCAGGATATAAACCTCCACACGGCGGTTATCAGCCCTTCCGGCAGCAGTACTGTTGTCAGCCACAGGCTGCGTGGAACCGAATCCTTCATATATCATACGTGTTCCGGAAACACCCTTCGTCAAAAGGTAGTTGTATACCGATTCAGCGCGGCGCTCCGACAACGGATTGTTGATGGCATCGCTTCCGGTACTGTCAGTGTGACCGAAAATATTAACATCGGTATCGGGGTTGTTCAGCAATGATGTGGCAAATTTGTCGAGAGAAGCACGTGATGTTGTGTTCAGCGTGCTTGAGTTAGTAGCATAGAGAATACCCGATTCGAAAGTCACTCGGATAGCTTCACCCTCGTTCACCTTCTCCACCTGTGCTCCTTCTATCTGCTCAAGCTCGGCAGCCTGTTTGTCCATCTTATTGCCGATAATAGCACCGGCAGTACCGCCCAGGACGGCTCCGATCCCGGCTCCGATGGCAGCACCCTTACCGCCGCCGGCAATGGCTCCAACGCCTGCCCCTACGGCAGCACCTGCACCGGCTCCTATGCCGCCGCCCTGTACTGCTTTGTTCAATCCACATCCGGAGAATACCATGGCACCCCCCAGGAGGCCGATGGCCAATAATTTCGAAAATTGTTTCATAGTCTGTTTTAGTTTTTATGATGTTTGTTATCTAATATCATCTTTAAAAAGATCGTACAACTGATTATTCGAACAGGTTTAACGTATCGCAATAGGCAAGCTCGCCCGATACAATGGCTTCGATCTGTTCATCAGTATACTCTCTGATCGCATCCTTGCGGGCATTCTTCAGAATATACTCCAGCAATTCATCCTCATCTATTTCTATCTCGGCGTCGTCATTCTCATCCAGAAATCCCTTCGCTTCGTAGAACTCGTACACGAGATCCACAATATAGTTGATTTCATCGTCAGAGAGTTCATTCTTCATCTCTTCGGGTAAATTTTCCCTGATAAACTTCAGGGAGTCATCTTCATCGTACTCGAGTACTTTTATTTCTTCACTCATAACCTTAATATTTAACAGTTTGTTTTGACACCTTCTACTGTTTCTGTCTGCCACTCCCATAATTCAATGTGAGCATGTTGATTGCTCAAGTGGCGAATACATTGTTAGAACAATTATCCGAAAATTTAGTTCACCTCCCTATTAGGAGTAGAAACAAAAATACCGGAAGCTTTCACCTCCGGCTTTTTTTAGGAATCAGCAATCTGACCAATTATCGGTAATTGCGTTTGGCATTCTCTTTTGCTTTCTCACGAGCCTGTTTCTCCTGCAGTTTCTGTGCTTCTGCCAGACGGGCCATGAAACCCGATTTCTTTTTCGGTTTCTTCTTGTTGGCTTCCAGTGTTGCCAGGATCTTATCCTCATTGATGGTTTGCTTCATGATCAGGGTGATCAGGATGGTGTAAAGCGTGGAGAGGAAGTAGTAGTAGTTCAGTCCCGCGGGATAGGAGTTCAGGAAGAAGAACATGAAGACCGACATGAAGATGGGCATATACTTCATCCCCGGCATGGCCTGTGATCCGGTATCGGTCATGCTCATGTTGTACTTTGTGTAGAAGACGTTTACCACCGTCATCAGCAGACAGAAGATACTGATGTGGTTCCCCAGGTACTTGGTCACAAAGGGAATGTTACCACTCCATGAGATCAAGGAGTCGTAAGTTGAGAGGTCGTCGGCCCAGAGGAATCCCTGTTGTCGCAATTCGATGGCGGAGGGGAAAAAGAAGAAGAAAGCCAGCAATACCGGCATCTGGATTAGCATGGGAAGGCATCCGCTCATCGGACTCACACCCACCTTATTGTAGAGCTCCATGGTAGCCTGTTGCCGCTTCATCATCATATCCTGCTCTTTGCCGGGGTACTTTTTCTCCAGCTCCTGAATCTGGGGGCGCAGCACCCGCATCTTGGCGGAGGAGATATAGGATTTATAGGTGAGGGGTGAGATCACCAGCTTCACCAACAGCGTCAGTATCAGTATGATCAGCCCCATGCCCCAGTCAAGGGAGAGAAAAAAGTTGAAAACGGGAATCACGAACCATTTGTTTACCCAGCTCAACCACCTGTAACCCAGATAAACGACCTCCTGCAACTGCAGCTTCTGGGTGCTGTCGCTAATCTCCTTGTCGTATGCTTTCAGGGTGTTGTAGTGCACCGGTCCGAAATAGTAATTGAAGCCGGCGGTAATCAGATCGCTGTCGGCACTGATCTCTCCCGGCACCCACACCTCTGCCGTATATGATTTGATATGGTCGGGGTCATCCAGCACCTTCGAGGTGAGAATGGTGTTGCTGAACGGTTTCTTACCGATCACGATGGCCGAAAAGTACTGGTCTTTGAAGGCGAACCATTTAAGTGGATCAGAGAGCTCCTTGTGGTCATCTTTCGATTCACTCAGCTTCTGTACATCCTGTCGGTCGTACTTGTAATGGATGCGAGCGTAACGGTTCTCAAACATCCTCCCCTTTTCCTGTTGACGTATGTCCTGTTCCCAGAACATCCTGAAGTTGGTCAGGCTCTCCGGATGCAGGGCGTCGCGCATACCGGCAACCCGCACCTCAAAGGCCATCATGTACTCATCTTCTGGCAGTGTATAGACGAAATCGATGAACTGCTCTGATGTGGTTTGAAGACGCATGGTCACGCTGTTGCCATCGGCACTACGGATGGGGGTGAAATACTCCTCTTCGGTTGAGAGGCGTACGCTGTTCCGGTTGTAAAGATCCAGGTTGAAACGGGCCTCTTCATCCTCGAAGAGATAGAGACTGTCACCAGTATGACGAAGGTGTTCTTTCAATTGCACCGACCGGATGCTGCCTCCCAGGGTGTTGAGCAGGATACGTACCTTTTCATTCTCCAGCACCACCGTCTGTTCATTCCCCTTCGTGGGTGCGGTGAGTGAGTGGCTATCATGAACAGCAACGGTTGAGGACTCGGTTGATTCGGCAGCAGTCGCAGGTGCAGCAGTATCAGCTGCACCAAAAAAATCGGCTGCACTGCTTCCTTGAATCGATTCAGCGACACCACTTGCAATGGTATCATCCTGCGGGATTGTTGCTTCACGCTCTTTTTCAACAAGAGCAAGTGAGTCACGCATCTGTTTTTGAGCGGCAATTTGCTCCTGAGAGGGTCTGTTGTAAATAGAAAAGCCGATGATAATAGCTGTGATCAGCAGCAATCCTATGATTGTATTTTTGTCCATATTCCAGTTGTCAGCAGCCGGTGGCTGCAAAATGATAACGTTTTTATTTTTATTTCTTTTTCAATGCTCTTGTCTCTGACGCCGCCTTCATAAAGCTCATAAACAACGGATTTGGTGATACAACCGTACTGTTGTACTCCGGATGAAACTGTGTTCCAAGGAACCAACGGAGTGTGGGCACCTCCACTACCTCCACCAGATCGGAATCGGGGTTTATTCCGCTGCATTTCATGCCGGCAGCTTCGAAACGGTCCTTATAGGCGCTGTTGAACTCATAACGGTGACGATGGCGTTCCTGGATCTTTGTCTTTCCATACGCATTGTATGCCTGCGATCCTTTTCTCAGCATACAGTCGAAGGCTCCCAATCGCATCGAAGCTCCCATGTTGGTGATGTGCTTTTGCTCCTCCATCAGATCAATCACCTTGTGGGGTGTCATGGGATCCATCTCAGTGGAATTGGCTCCTTCCAGTCCCAATATCGAGCGGGCGTATTCAATCACCATGCACTGCATCCCCAGACAGATACCGAAAGTGGGTATATCATTTTCACGGGCATATCGTAACACAATGAACTTGCCTTCAATTCCTCGTTGTCCGAAACCCGGGGCAATCACAATACCGTCGGCATCACCCAACATCTCAGAAACATTGTCATCGGTTATCTTTTCCGAATGACAGACATCCAACACCAGCTTCCTGTCGTTGTAGATGGCAGCCTGTGAGAGTGATTCGTTGATAGACTTGTAGGCGTCCGGCAGCTCTGCGTACTTGCCTACCAGTTTGATGCAAACCTCTTTGTGTGCATTCTTGCGCTTCTGCAGGAAAGCATTCCATAGTTCCAGTCCGGCACTCTCACCCACCGGCATGTTCATCTTACGCAGCAGTATCTCATCCATACCCTGCTTCTGCATCATCACCGGCACCTCATAGATGGTAGAGACATCGACCGATTGCATCACAGCGCCCTGCTCCACGTTGCAGAAGAGGGCCACCTTATCCAGTATCCCCTTGTTCAGCTTCCGCTCAGTACGCAGTACCAGCATGTCGGGCTGAATACCGAGCGACTGCAGCTCCTTCACCGAATGTTGCGTGGGTTTTGTTTTCACCTCCCCGGCCGCAGCTATGTAGGGTACATAGGTGAGGTGAAGGCAGAAACAGTTCCTGCCCAGCTCCCAGCGTAGTTGGCGCACCGCTTCCAGAAATGGAGTAGACTCGATATCACCCACCGTACCGCCAATCTCGGTGATGACGAAATCAA
>CAZBFS010000125.1:0-5331 GCA_964491215.1 uncultured Proteiniphilum sp. | reverse complement strand
CTGCCTCGAGCCGTGCCGCGATTTCGGTCATATGCTTTTCGTTACAGCAAAAGAAAAGATTTTAATGCACATTTGCAAACATAATCTACTCCATTTTCCGGATCCGCACATCGATGCCGCTCTCTTTGAGCTGTTCTTTGATCGGCTTCACATCCGTTTCACCGAAATGGTAGGGATAGAGCACCTTCGGGGAGAACATCTTCGCGGCATGCACTGCCTGTTCCACGGTCATGGTGTAGGGTTGGTTCACCGGCAGGAAGGCGATATCGATCTTCTTCAGCTCACTCATCTCGGGGATATCTTCGGTGTCACCGGCAATGTAGATATGGAGACCGTCGATGGTGAGGATATAGCCGTTGTCGCGGTGGCGGGGGTGGTACTGCTCCCGTCCGGGGGTGGTGTTGTAGGCGGGAACGGCATCCAGGGTGATCGCATCAGTCAGTTTCAGCCGCTCACCGTTGCGGATCTCCTCGCCTCTACCCACTGTCTCACGGGAGGAGGGGTTGAGTATCAGCCGTGTATTTTCTTTGGTGAGCACATCGATTGCCTTGGCATCGAGGTGGTCGCCATGCTCATGGGTCACCAGGATGAAATCGGCTTTCGGGAAGGTGCTGTAGTCGGCAAACATGGTCACCGGATCTACCTGTATATGTTGTCCCTCGTAGGTGAGCATCAGTGATCCGTGCTTTATAAAGGTAAGGATCACCTCCTTGCCGCTGTTGGTACGGAAACTGTCTTTTTCGTAGTCTCCTGCCGAGAGCAGATGGGTGAAGAATAATGTTACTGTCAGGAAGAGAAGTTTTGTTTTCATCGTGCTTGATTTTTAAATGATTATTAGCGCTTGTCTTAGAAAAACAAGCAACGGCGATATCTTGTTCAGGAGAGCTGTTTCACTTTCGTGGCGCGCAGCATCTCCCGTTTTCCCGGGGGGCCGGGGAGGCGTTCCACGGTGAAGCCGGCAGATTGTAGCATCCGTCGCACCGCTCCCTTGGCGCAGTAGGTGGTGAGGATGGCATTTTCGGCGCACTGGGTGTAGAGCCGTTGGAAGATCGCCTCCTGCCACATCTCCGGTTGTTTCTCCGGTGCAAAAGCATCGAAGTAGATCAGGTCGTACAGTCGTGACGGCTGGAACTGTTCCGGTTGAGTGAAGTCGGTCTCCTCTTTCAGTAAGGTGAAGGAGGGTGTGATGGCTGTAGCCCTTTCCCAGGGCGATTGATGCAGCAGGCGAAACAACATGGTGGGTCGCTTCTCTTCCTGCAGCGCTGGGGTCACAATTTTCATTTCTATCTGCTCCGGATAGTTTAGCTGTATGACGGCAGCCTCGGCTAGCGGATATCGCTCCAGCGAGTGATAAAAAACTTTCTTTTGTAGCTTTTTCGACTCCAGGAGGGTCAGCAGACCGTTCAGTCCCGTGCCGAAGCCGATCTCCAGCAGGCGGATGCTTTCCCTGTTGCAGTGCCGCAGGCCCGCATCGATGAAGACATGCATCGACTCCTGAATGGCGCCGTGGGTGGAGTGGTAATGCTCCTCCAGTTCCGGCACATAGAGGGTGTGCGATCCGTCTTCAGTGGTTTCTAAAATGGTTTTCATCGTTTTATGGTGGAACAAATGTAGGAAATCTTTGTTTACTATTTCCACCGACTCTCTAATTTTCGTACTTTTGTTGTTCAATATCAACCTATGCAGAAATATCTTTCCATTCTACTGATTCTCTTGCTGGCTGTTGCCTGCGGCGGCGGTTCCAGAAACAGGAACGGGGCGGAGAAGCCCCTGCTCACCGTGACCATCGAGCCGCAGCGCTATTTCCTGGAGCAGCTGGCAGGCGAGGATTACAGCATCAACACGCTGGTACCTCCCGGCACCAGCCCCGAGACCTATGAACCCTCCCCCTCAGTGATGATCGACCTGGGGAAGAGCGCCATCTACTTCCGGGTGGGTGACCTGGGCTTCGAGAAGGTATGGAGTGGACGTCTGGCGGAGAACAATCCGGATGTGAAGATCGTGAACTGCTCGGCAGGTATAGAGCTGATGATGGGCGATCCGCACGATCATGATCATGATCACGATCACACGGTTCACGCTGATCATGCGGGGCACGACCACGCCCAGGGTGCGCTTGACCCCCATGTCTGGTCCTCCCCCCGCACCATGCGTATCTTTGCACGGAACATGTTGGATGCGCTAGTTGAAAACAACCCGGAGAGAGCTGAAACCTACCGGGAGAATCATCTCAGACTGATTGAGAAAATTGATTCGGTGGACAGCGCCCTCACCGCATTGCTGGAGAAAGCACCCTCCCGCTCCTTTATCATCTACCATCCCGCGCTGGGTTACCTTGCCCGCGATTATGGACTGCAGCAGCACAGCATCGAGTTTGAGGGGAAGAACCCCTCCCCGGCGCAGCTCAAGGAGCTGGTCGATCTGGCCCGGCGGGAGGAGATCAATACCCTCTTCGTGCAGCGCGGTTTCGATCTGAAGAACGGCGAGGTGATTGCCCGCGAGATCGGTGCCGAGCTGTATGAGATCGATCCACTACGCTACGAGTGGGACGAAGAGCTGATCAGGATTGCCACCATCATATCACGACAACGCGATGAACAGACTGATTGAGATCGCCAACCTGTCGGTGGGTTACGAGAACAAGCCCGATGTGCTCAAAGATGTGTCACTCACTATCTACGACGATGATTTTCTCGGTGTCATCGGTCCCAACGGTGGTGGCAAGACCACCCTGTTGAAGACGGTGCTGGGGCTGATCACACCCGATGCCGGCACGGTATGCTTCTACGACGGAGAGCGCCAGGTATCCTCACTCAATATCGGTTACTTGCCGCAGATCAACCAGATAGACCGCAAGTTCCCGATCTCCGTCTCGGAGGTGATCCTTTCGGGGCTGACACTGCGTAAGCAGCTCTTCAGACGATACGGAGCAGAAGACAAGCAGCGGGTGAAGGAGGTGGCGGAGCGACTGGGCATCACGGAACTGCTGCCGCGTGCCATCGGTGAGCTGTCGGGCGGACAGTTGCAGCGGGTGTTGCTGGGCAGAGCCATCATCGACAACCCGAAACTGATCATCCTGGATGAGCCGAGTACTTACGTGGACAAGCTGTTCGAGACCAACTTCTACAAGCTGTTGGGTGACATCAACAGGGAGATCGCCATCATGCTGGTATCGCACGACGTGGGTACCATCATCTCGCTGGTGAAGAACATCGCCTGCGTGAACCAGGGTCTCCATTATCACTCCGGGAGCGGAATATCACAGGAGTGGCTGAACAAGGCCTACGACTCCTGTCCCATCGAGCTGCTGGGACACGGCTCACTCCCCCACCGGGTGCTGATGCAGCATGATCATACCGCGACGGAGGTACACACCCATTCAGACGACTGACTCATGGGTGATAAGATCGGAATCATCTTTGCTGTGCTGTTACTGGTGGTAGGTGCCATCGGCACCGTAGCCCCGGTGATACCCGGGGTGCCCCTTTGCTGGGGCGGCCTGCTGCTGCTGAAGTTCCTTCCCTCCACGCAGGATGAGATCTCCTGGACAGCGATCGTGCTGCTGGGGATCCTGGCAGTGGTGATCACGTTGCTTGATAATATTCTCCCTGTCTGGGGTACCAAAAGGCTGGGAGGCAACAAGAAGGTGGTGTGGGGCGCCACCATAGGACTGCTGGTGGGCTTCTTCCTCGGTCCCTGGGGTATCATCTTCGGACCCTTTGCAGGTGCATTTGCCGGAGGCATCCTCTCGGGGACGAAGTTCCTCCATGCGGTTAAGCATGCCACCGGAGCATTTCTTGGTTACATCACGGGACTTGTGCTCAAGCTGATTACCGTGGGATTGATTGCCTTCTTTTTCCTGCGGGTGCTGTTGTGATATCGCTGCACACTGTAGCAGTACTGAACAGTTAAATCCTGTTTTTACAGGAACCGCTGCTGCTCACCCGGTTTCGGCAAACGGCAGGCATCTCTCTTCCCAAACCATCTGTACCTGTTCCTGGCCACGAATGCGTAAAGAGCGTTTGATATTTTCCGGGGGACGATCCTCAGTAGAGAGGAGAGCCATGCATAGCCTTTCAACTCTCGGGTGATACCAATTACGGCCTCCATCCCTTCCATCCATTCATCACCATCAATAAAGACAATCGTTTTCAGCGCGATATCGGCTTTGCCATGTTGCTCCAACAATCTTCTTCCCTGTTCGCTTTGTTGTGGTGAGAAGCGAAAGATGTTTTGCTTGTCCCGTTTCAGAACAAAATTGACGGTGGCATTACAGAAGTTGCAGATGCCGTCGAACAGGATTATTTTCATCGTTTTTTTTACACAATGAGGGTGTCATTTTGAAGTGACACCCTCAGCGAAATGATTGTTATTGTTTGATCAGGTACTCCGCGATCTGGACGGCGTTCAGCGCGGCTCCCTTGCGGATCTGATCCGATACGGACCAGAAGCTGAGCCCCTTGTCGTTGGTCAGATCCTTGCGGATACGACCCACGTAGACGGGATCTTCACCGCTGAGATCGAGTGGCATGGGATACTCCTTGTTGGCCGGGTTGTCGATCACCACCACACCCTCAGCTTTCTCAAACGCTTCGCGTGCCTCTGCAACCGAAATGGGACGTTCCGTTTCCAGCCATATGGCCTCCGAGTGTGCCCGCATCACCGGTACGCGAACACAGGTGGCGCTCACTTCGATGTCAGTATGCATGATCTTGCGTGTCTCGTTAAACATCTTCATCTCCTCCTTGGTATACCCGTTGTCGGTGAACAGATCCACCTGCGGGATCAGGTTGTAGGCAAGCTGATAGGCAAACTTGGAGATGGTGGGTTGTTCACCGTTGACCAGTTGTTTATACTGTTCTTCCAGTTCCTGCATCGCTGCGGCACCGGCGCCTGAGGCTGCCTGGTAGGTTGCAACGTGCACTTTTGTGATGGGTGAGAAATCATTGATTGCCTTGAGTGTCACCACCAGCTGTATTGTGGTGCAGTTCGGGTTGGCGATGATGTTGCGGGGACGGGTCAGCGCATCGGCGGCATTCACCTCGGGCACCACCAGGGGTACATCTTTATCCATCCGGAAGGCGCTCGAGTTGTCGATCATGATGGTACCATGCTTGGTGATGGTATCGGCAAACTCGATTGAGGTGCCGCCACCTGCCGATACGAAGGCTATATCTATCCCCTTGAAATCATCATTGTGCTTCAGCTCCTTCACCTTGATCTGTTTGCCTCTGAAGCTATAGGTGGTTCCGGCACTGCGTGATGAGCCGAACAAGACAAGATCATCCAGGGGGAAGTTCCTCTGTTCCAGTACGCGCAGCAGCTCTTGTC
>CAZBFS010000124.1:0-5382 GCA_964491215.1 uncultured Proteiniphilum sp. | reverse complement strand
TACACAGATGACCTTTGGTTACAGTCGCGACGACGTAGCCAAGTTCCTGCCGATGTACATCGACAAGGGGATCCTCAAGCATGATCCCTTCGCCGTGCTCGATCAGAACGGTGTGGGACAGCTGGTGCGCATGGCTGTGGCCAAGGGACGCGAAGTGAAGCCCACGCTCAAATGCGGTATCTGCGGCGAGCATGGTGGTGAGCCATCTTCCGTAAAGTTCTGCCATACCGTGGGACTGAACTACGTCTCCTGCTCACCCTTCCGTGTGCCCATCGCACGTCTGGCTGCTGCACAGGCTGCCATTGAAGGCTGAGGAACGGAGAACAGATAATATTCAGGGAGGCACTCGCAGGAGTGTCTCCTTTTTTCTCTCATCCTTAGCCGGAAAATTTTCCTTCCGGTCATTCCTTATAACTACTTTTAACCATCGATCTATTTTGCTGCTTAGCGGATTATCACTACTTTTACGATGCTTTTACTAACAGAAGATTCTATGAAGTATAAATTGCAGATATTGTTTTTCCTGGCTGCTCTCACCGCAGCCCTCCCGGCGGTATCACAAAACAACGTGATCGACGAAATTGTCTGGGTGGTGGGTGATGAAGCCATTCTCAAATCGGAGGTGGAAGAATACCGGAAAGAGATCCTGATGCAGAACCAGCGCATCGAAGGTGATCCCTATTGCTTTATCCCTGAACAGCTGGCTGTGCGTAAGCTTTTTCTCGACCAGGCCAAGCTCGACAGCATTGAGGTACAGGAGACCAACGTAAACAGGCAGCTCGAATACCTCATCAATGAGTACATCGCCTCCACCGGGTCGGTGGAACGACTCGAGGAGTACTACGGCAAGAGCGTCGCCGGCATCCGTGAGGACCTGCGTGAGCAGATACGCGAGCAGCAGTTCATTGAAGGTGTGCAGCAGAAACATTTCGGCAATATTCAGTTGACACCTTCCGAGATTAGAAAGTATTACAACAGCCTGCCACAAGATAGTCTGCCCTTCATCCAGACAACGATGGAGGTGCAGATCATTACTGTGGAACCGAAGATTCCGCTGGAAGAGATTGACAAGGTGAAGGCAAGCCTGCGAGAGTATACCGATCAGGTGAGCAGTGGTGAGAGAGAGTTCTCCACGCTGGCACTTCTCCACTCCGAGGATCCCTCGGCCATGAGGGGAGGGGAGCTGGGTTTCATGAGTCGATCGGCGCTGGTACCAGAGTTTGCCAGTGTAGCCTTTGCACTGAACGATCCCAAGAAGGTCTCGAACGTGGTGGAGTCGGAGTATGGCTTTCACATCATCCAGCTTATTGAACGCCGTGGAGATATGGGCAACTTCCGCCATATCCTGCTCAAGCCTCGTGTGCCGCAGGAGTCGCTCGATACGGCCCTGGTACGTCTCGACTCAATTCGCAACGGAATCATGGAGAAGAAGATCTCCTTTGATGAGGCGGCCACCTACCTCTCCTTCGACAAGGACACGCGCAACAACAAGGGTATCATGGTGAACAACACACCCCGCAGCGTCAATGCTGGCACCCCCCGTTTTGCACTGAACGAGTTGAACCAGGACATTGCAAAAATTGCCGGGGAGATGAAGGAGGGTGAGATCTCAGAGCCGTTCATCATGCTTAACGATAAAGGACGCCAGGTAGCAGCTATGATACGAATCACCGCCCGCAATGAGGGGCATCGTGCCAATATCAACAACGACTACCAGATCATCAAGCAGATGGCAGAGAATGCGCGGCAACAGGACCTGGTGGATGAATGGCTGCAAAAGAAGATCGATCAAACCTATGTACGCATCGATCCTGCCTGGCAGGGATGTGAACTGAAATATAAGGGCTGGCAGAAATAACAGCCTTTGTTCCGGATAATGAACAAAGAGATCAGACATCGGTTACGGGAAAGCATGCTTCTTTTGGGTGTGCTTTTCGCCATTATGGCTTCTGCCATGACACAACAACCTCCGGCGGGAGATACAGAGATCGTTGAGCTTCGGCAGGCAGATCTCTGGAGCAAGCGTACCGGTTTTGATGCGGAGATACTGACCGGAAACGTGGTCTTCTTTCACGAGGGGGCCTATATGTTTTGCGACAGTGCCTACCTCTTCCAGCAGTCCAACACCTTTGAGGCATTCAGCAATGTACGGATGGAGCAGGGTGACACCATCTTTGTCTATGGTGACTACCTGCACTACGATGGCAACAGCCGACTGGCGCGCCTGCGCAACAACATCCGGATGGAAGACCGGAACGTGACCCTCTTTACCGACAGCCTCGATTACGACCGTGCGGCCAACCTGGGATATTACTTTGAGGGAGGGATGCTGGTGGATGAAGAGAATGAACTCACTTCCTTCTGGGGACAATATGCCCCTGACACGAAGGTAGCGCTTTTCAGCGACAGCGTGAAGCTGGTCAACGAAGATTATATCATCTATTCGGATACGCTCAAATACAACACCGAGTCGAAGTACGCTGATATACTGGGACCCTCGCGCATCGTCTCAGACAGTGGCTATGTGCATACCAATGAAGGGTGGTACCATACGGTTACCGAGGATGCCCGGCTGCTGGATCGCTCGGAGGTATATAGCAATGACGGCACCAAGGTGCTTATTGGTGATACCATCCTCTACAATCGTCTGAGTGGTGAGGGTGAGGTGTTTGGCAACATGTACCTGGAGGACACGGCCCGTAAGATGATCCTGCAGGGCAACTACGGATTCTACAATGAGAAGACGGAGTACGGGCTGGCCACCGATTCTGCATTTGCCATTGATTATTCGCAGGAAGAGAGCATGTTCATTCACGGTGATACACTAGAGATGAAAACTGACTCCATCTTCCGTGAGATCAGGGCCTATTACGAGGTGCGCTTTTACCGTTCCGACATACAGGGTCTCTGTGACTCACTGCACTACTCTTCACGCGATTCGATGATCTACCTCACCGGTGATCCGGTGTTATGGAATGAGAACAACCAGATCCTGGGAGACCGGATAGACCTTTTGCTCAACGACTCCACACTAGAAAAAGCTGTCATAAGGGATTATGCCTTTTCCATTCAGGACAGGAATGCTGAGAATCAATACAATCAGCTAAGTGGCAGGGATATGACCGCCTCCTTTCGTGATGGAAAGCTATATAATGTGTTGGTGGAGGGTAATGCACAGTCATTGTACTATCTCCTGCAAAAAGACAGTACCATCATCGGTCTCAACAAAACCGAGAGTCCCTACCTCTCCATGGATATCGAAAACAACCAGATCAAGCGGCTGAAGCTCTGGTCCAGCACCACGGCAGTGACCACACCGCTGCCTCAGCTCAGTGAGGGAGATTCCCGACTGGAAGGATTTGTCTGGCTTGATTACCTGCGGCCCACCGGTCCGGATGACATCTTCCGAAGCAATGAACGCAGGGCATCGGAAGCTACCGAGAAGCGTCCGCGTCGTTTTCAGCGGGAGGATATCACACTTTGATGGGATCAGCATTTGTCATTGCGGTGCCGATCCCCTATCTTTGTATCATACAACATGCATTCGTCTATGTCTACATTCTTCTTTTACAACAACAGAAAACCCCGCAAATTCGGTTACACCCCCATCCTCTACAACGAGGGGGAGGAGGTCCGTAAGAAAAAGCTGGAGCAGCGGATCCTTGAGGTTAAAAAGGAGATGGGCGTGATCCCTGAGGAACCGAAGGAGGAACCCAAAGCGTTCAAGACCGAGTTTGTCTCACAGACACATCACCTCAGGAAGCGCATGGAGAAAGAGTCTGCCGGCAGAGGCTCTTTCCTGTCGAATAACCTGGTGCTCATTTTGATCATTGCCATGCTGTTTGCCATCTTTTACTTTTGGATCATCCGATAGTACAAAACTGATTCGCCCATGCCTGACATTATACAGCTGCTTCCCGACTCCATAGCCAACCAAATTGCTGCCGGCGAAGTGATTCAACGACCCGCATCGGTAGTGAAGGAGTTGGTGGAGAACGCCCTTGATGCGGGAGCAACCCATATACGCATCATCATCAAGGATGCGGGTCGTACCTTAGTGCAGGTGATCGACAACGGCAAGGGTATGTCAGCAACCGATCTGCGGATGGCTTTTGAGCGCCATGCCACTTCAAAGATCCGCAATGCAGACGATCTCTTCGCGCTCTCCACGATGGGATTCAGGGGGGAGGCGCTTCCCTCGATAGCCGCCATCTCACAGGTGGAGGTTAAAAGTCGTCGTCAGGAGGATGAGTTGGGCAGCTCCCTGCTCATCAATGGTTCGAAGCTGGAAAAGCAGGAGTTTCTCTCCTGTGCTGCCGGCACCTCGATAGCAGTGAAGAATATCTTTTTCAACGTACCTGCACGACGCAAGTTCCTGAAATCGAATGAAACAGAGCGACGCAATATATTCACCGAGATTGAACGGATCGTGTTGGTGAACCCCGATATTGAATTCACACTGGTAGAGAATGAGATGGAGACCCTTCACCTGCCAAAGGCAAATATGAGGCAGCGAATCGTGCAGCTGGAGGGTAAGAATATCAACCAGCAGTTGATCGAAATTGATGAGGAGACCTCACTGGGTAAGATCCATGGCTATGTGGCACGTCCCGAGTTTGCCAAAAAGGGTAGGGCAAGCCAGTTTTTTTTCGTCAACAACCGCTTCATCCGTCATCCCTATTTCCACAGAGCGGTAATGCAAGCCTTTGAACCATTGATTGCGGCCAATGAGAAGCCGAGCTACTTCATCTATTTCCGGGTCCAACCGGAGACGATCGATGTGAACATCCACCCCACCAAGACCGAAGTGAAGTTCGAGAATGAGCAGGCACTCTGGCAGATCGTTCTGGTGACGATCAGAGAGTCTCTGGGTAAGTTCAACGCCATGCCCAGTATCGATTTCGACCGTGAGGATGCCCCTGAGATACCAGTCTTTGATCCGTCACGCAGCTCACCTATGCCCAGGGTGAATGTGGATCCCAACTACAATCCTTTTCATCAGACCTCATCTCCTTCCTACCAGCCTACAACACCCACCATGGGTTGGGAACAGCTATACCGTGATTTTGAGAAAGAGAGAGAGGATGAAAAAGAGGAGGAGCTGTCGCCGGGGGGTGATCCGGACGAATCACAGGGAAGCCTGTTTGCTCAGGCCGGTGACAGACGAAACATACCGGACGGTGAACTTTTTCCGGAGCATTACCAATATAAGCAGCGGTATATCCTTACCTCGGTGAAATCAGGGTTGATGATCATCGATCAACACAGGGCACATGTACGAATACTGTTCGACAGGTACCTGGCACAGATCATCAATCGGAAGGGTGTCTCGCAAAGGGTGCTCTTCCCGGAAGTGCTTGAACTCTCCGCTGCCGAGGCGGC
>CAZBFS010000123.1:1377-5394 GCA_964491215.1 uncultured Proteiniphilum sp. | reverse complement strand
TCAACTGGACCGAGCATGGCGCGGTAGCCTCTTTGAAGGATTTTGCCTGGGTACCATACGATAACGGAGCCTGGGCGGTACAATGCATCGAACGCAATGGTAAGTTCTACCTCTACTGTCCCATGCCCGGTGGGGTTGGGATAGGTGTACTGGTGGCCGAAACCCCCTATGGCCCCTTCAGGGATCCTATCGGGGGACCGTTGATCAAGAACAGTAATCACGACATCGACCCCACCGTGTTGATAGACGATGATGGGCAGGCTTATATCTACTGGGGAAATCCCAAAGTGTACCATGTCAAACTCAATGAGGATATGATCTCCTACTCCGGGGAGATCATCCAGGATCCCACCACCCCTGCAAACTATCAGGAAGGACCCTGGGTCTGGAAACGCAATGGCCTCTATTACATGGCTTATGCCTCTACCTGTTGTCCGGAAGGAATCGGCTATGCCATGAGCAGGAAACCCACCGGTGCTTGGGAGTACAAAGGGATGATTATGGATGCCTCTGAAAAAACGCGCGGGAATCACCCCGGTATCATCGAGTACAAAGGAAAGTCCTATCTCTTCGGACACAGTTACGATCTGTTGAAACAGATCACTCCCAAGTTTTACGAGCGCCGCTCGGTGGATATGGATGAGATGGTTTACAACCGGGATGGCACCATTCAAAACCAGACCTACTTTTCGGTTGAGGGTCCTAAGCAGGTGGGGACTCTGAATCCCTATGTCCGCGTTGAGGCTGAGATCATGGCCTGGAGTGAAGGGATTAAAACACATTTTGAAACCGAGTGGGAAGGTGATTTCGACTGGGCCAGGGGGAAGAAGATTGCCGATCGCATCTATGTAACGTCCATCAATCATGGCGATTACATCATGGTGCAAGGTGTTGACCTGGGCACAGAGGCACAATCGGTTGTGGTCAGTGTTTCACCCATTCACGGGGGAACAATCGAAATCCGCACCGACAGAATCGACGGCCTCCTCATTGCAACCGTTGAGGTGCATAGCACACGTCAATCCGGGCTTTGGGAAACCTTTTCTACCCCTGTAAAAGAAGTAGAAGGTGTACATGATCTCTACTTTGTTTTTAGTGGAGAAAAAGATCTGTTTGACTTCGATTGGTGGCAAATGAAATGAGAACGAACTATCACACCTTTGTAACCCTTATGCTTTGCATCGTAAGTTTCAATTTGATGCAAGTGAGCGCCCAGGAAATACCCCTGGTCTATGATGCTGAAAATTCAATTGCCCCATTTGAGGTATCCCTCCCCTCGTTTGAGGAGCTACCGGTGATTGAAACGCTGCCCGATCCCTTTGCCTGGTCCGACGGCTGTGGACGATCCACCCGCTTCGAGGACTGGAGCCGCCGACGGATGGAGATTGGAGCGGAGATCCAGCACTATGAGATCGGCAAAAAACCGGAACGGCCCGACACAATCACCGCCGACTACAGGAACGATACCTTGCGCGTGCAAATCACAGTGAATGGTGAGACCCTGACGCTCACCTCCCAAGTGATCCTGCCCGAAGGAGAGGGACCCTTTCCCACAGTGATCGGTATCGGCAGAGGCTCCGGCAGTCTTCCACCCGACCTCTTCACCTCCCGCAACATCGCACAGATCACCTTCAATTTCATGGAGGTGATGGCCTGGCAACAGAAAAGAGGCGAAGAACCGATCAACCGCCTCTATCCTGATCTGATCCAGATGGGTGCCTACAGCGCCTGGTCCTGGGGAGTGAGTCGTCTGATCGACGGACTGGAGCTGGTACAGGATATACTGCCTGTCGACCTGCACCGGCTGGCCATCACCGGCTGCTCCTTTGCGGGGAAAATGGCATTGTATGCTGCTGCCTTTGATGAACGGATAGCTTTAACCATCGCACAGGAGTCGGGTGGCGGCGGAGCCGCTGCCTGGAGGGTCTCCGAAACACTGGGTGAGGTGGAGACGCTGGCCAGAACCAGCCATGTATGGTTTATGGAGGAGATGTTCCAGTTCTCCGATGCTGTAGACAAACTACCCTTCGACCACCATGAGCTGATGGCGATGATTGCACCGCGCGCCCTTCTCTGCCTGGGCAATCCCGACTATGAATGGCTGGCCGATAAGTCCGGATATGTCTCATGCAGGGCGGCACAACGGGTCTGGGAAACATTCGGTATCGCAGACCGGTTTGGATTTTCAATTGTGGCAGATCATGGTCACTGCATCCTGCCCGATGTGCAACGGACGGAGGTTAAAGCATTTATTGACAAATTTCTGTTGAGAGATGAAACCGTTGATACAAATGTTGAAATTCACCCTTACCCGGAGGTGAATTATAATAAGTGGATTCAATGGTAATCAGTCAGATAAACAGTATCATCTTATAAGTCGAATAATTGCCTGAAATGCATCCGGACATGTTTTATTAAGTCCTGATAATCTATCAGATGGATTTATTATTACTCTG
The DNA here is from genome assembly GCA_964491215.1 of uncultured Proteiniphilum sp. Taxonomy (GTDB): domain Bacteria; phylum Bacteroidota; class Bacteroidia; order Bacteroidales; family Dysgonomonadaceae; genus Proteiniphilum. The sequence continues at coordinate 2,938 of CAZBFS010000123.1, read as the reverse complement.
TTCTATTTCTCTTATTGTTCTTTTCTATGTTTATTTTAACATTTTTCTTGCTCTATTTTGCTTATTTATCATATATCTTTGTGCCGTCCATTATTGAAAAGATGCGACGCAAAGCATTGTTGCGTGATAATTCAATGACGACCTGACATTTGTACGTTGTAAATTTCTTTTGTCAGAGTTGTTTTTATGTAATTAGCATGTGGACGTCCACATGGTTGAAGCAGATCAAATATAGCACTGGTCTATTTTACCGTCGTTTGTTTAGGGAATTTGTAAAGATGAATTAAAAATAAATTAGTAATTATTGTGAATTAGAATATGATTTGGATGTTAACATAACTATGTGTACGTACACATAGTTTCAAACATATCAAACATAGTACTGCAATAATCTGCCATCAAGGGCAGGAATTATGTAGAAATAAACAAATAAATAAGAATATTAAGATTTAATGGGGTGTGGGTGGTATTTTAATGAATCAGTGTGGACGTCCACACATTAAACATATCTGGTATAACAAGTGGATATAATCTATACCGTAACAACAACATATATAAAGAATTGAAGAACATTACTTTTTTTACTAATTATTAATCTAAACAAATCAGAGAATGAAAAGAACGATTTCAATTTTACTGAGAGGAATCTGTCTCACACTGTTGAGTACATTTTCTCTTGTTCTGTCTGCTCAGAATGTGACCCTTCGGGGCACGATAGCTGATGTAGAAGGAGAACCACTGATTGGGGCCACCGTTCAGGTACAGGGCACCACCCTGGGAACGGTGACCGATGTAGAGGGTAATTTCACCCTGTTGAATGTTCCACCGGATGCAATCTTGGAGTTCACTTACGTGGGTATGCGTCCCCAGGTGATCGCCCTGAACGGCAGAAACAGCCTGCAGGTGGTACTGGAAGAAGACACTGAACTGCTGGATGAGGTGGTGGTGGTGGGCTACGGTACCATGCGCCGCGAAGCGGTCACCGGTTCAGTATCTTCCATGCAGGGGGATGTACTGCGGGATATCCCTACCGGTAACGTCACCACAGCCCTTCAGGGACGTCTTCCCGGGGTACAGATGCAGCAGAACAACTCCAGGCCGGGTGCCGACATGCAGATCCGCATCCGCGGGACCCGTTCACTGAATGCCGACAATGATCCGCTTGTTGTGCTGGATGGAATACCCTTTGCTGGCACACTTGGCGATATCAATCCAAACGACATCCAGAGCATCGACATTCTCAAGGATGCCTCCTCTACCGCCATCTATGGATCAAGAGGTGCCAATGGTGTGATCATGATCACCACCTTCAAGGGTTTGGCCGGTCAAAAAGCCAGGGTCAGCTATAACGGTTATTACGGTACCAAAACGCTCTACAACCGTTATCCCATGATGAATGGGGAGGAACTATATGAGATGCGTAATGTCGCAGGCATCTACAGGGAGGATCTGGGTGGCGGCAACAGCCGTCCCACCATGGGCTCCGATGAAGTTGAAGGTGTCAACACCGACTGGCAGGATCTAATGTTTGAATCGGGCATGATGATGAGCCACGACATCG
>CAZBFS010000123.1:0-1367 GCA_964491215.1 uncultured Proteiniphilum sp. | reverse complement strand
CTCCGGTGGCACAGCGGGAGGCAGTTACACCTTCGGTGCCGGTTATTATGAAGACAGCTCTCTGATGCCGGGGCAGGACTATAGCCGTATCAATCTGCGGGCTAACATTGACCAGAGCATCGGTAAATATTTCCGTTTCGGGCTCACCACAAACAACAACTATAACGTGACCAATGGCACAAACATTAGCATGTACGATGTACTGGCTACCTCTCCGCTGATCGACCCCTATGCCGAAGACGGATCGCTTAAACCGATCGTGCATTCAATCGCCGACGACTACTGGACCAATACCCGTGACAGGAGGCTGGACCTTGGGGATAGCTATGCCGACAACCGGAAGGGTTACGGTTCCTATAATTCTATCTATGGAGAGCTTAAGATACCCGGAATTGAAGGACTCACGTACCGAATCAATCTGGGTCTGAACCTCAGAGGATTTAACAGGGGACAGTACCGGGGCATGGGCGTTTTCAGTAACACCACAACAGCTGCCTCCACCGGTTCACTCGAGAAATCACTCACCTATCAGTGGGTGGTGGAAAACATTGTCACCTACGACAAATATTTCGACAAGCATCATATCAACTTTACCGGTCTCTATTCAGAGGAAGCAACCCATTACGACCGGTCACTGGTAAGTGCGCTCAACATTCCCTCCGACCACTTCCAGTACTGGAATCTGGGACAGGCCTCCAAGGAAGATGTAACCTATGACCCCAATAACCAGCACTTTGAAGAATGGGGGCTCAAGTCATGGATGGGACGATTCATGTATGACTACGACAACCGTTACATGCTCTCCGTAGCCTTGCGTTCAGACGGCTCGTCGCGTCTTTCACCGGGATACAAGTGGCATACCTATCCCTCCATCTCTGCCGGATGGAATATCGCACGCGAGAATTTCATGGAGGGTGCAGACATGGTGAATAACCTGAAACTGCGTCTCGGATGGGGACAGACCTCCAACCAGGCCATCTCACCCTATGCTACGCTGGGACGTCTCTCTCTGCGGCCCTATAACTTCGGAAGCACCACCACCACCGGTGCCTATGTATCAGAGGTGCCCAATACGGAACTGGGATGGGAGTTCTCTAGTACCTACAATATAGGTGTTGACTTCTCATTGTTGAACAACCGTCTACGTGGTTCTGCCGACTACTACATCGTCAACACCAACGACCTGCTGATGAAGGTGAACCTGCCATCCACCGCAGGTGTTGGAAGTTACTGGGCCAATATCGGCAAATCGCAGAACAAAGGATTTGAACTGGCACTTTCAGGTACCATCATAGATGACAAGAACGGATGGAGCTGGGATGCAGGTCTCAACTTTTACGCCAACCGCAACGAGATCGTCGAACTGG
>CAZBFS010000122.1:0-5395 GCA_964491215.1 uncultured Proteiniphilum sp. | reverse complement strand
AGCTGGGGGGTGGATTTCGACCGTGATGAAACGGGCAACTTCGACTTACACCGAGAGGGGGGACATTCCGAGAATCGTATCCTGCATCACAAAGACAGTACCGGAGCGGAGATACAGGTGAGCCTGATCGATGCTATCCGCAACCATCCGCAGATCGATGTCTATGACCACCATTTTGCCATCGAAATACTCACGCAGCATCATCTGGGGCAGGTGGTCAACCGCCACACTCCCGGCATTGAATGCTACGGAGCCTATATCCTTGATCAGCAGACCAACGAGATTGAAACATTCCTCTCACGCGTCACCATGATGGCTACGGGTGGCATCGGGTCGGTATATCAGACTACCACCAACCCGCTGGTAGCTACCGGCGACGGTATTGCCATGGTGGCTCGTGCCAAGGGAGAGATAAAAGGGATGGAGTTCGTGCAGTTTCACCCCACCGCACTCTATCATCCCGGGGCACGTCCCTCCTTCCTGATCACCGAGGCAATGCGCGGTTATGGCGGCGTGTTGAAAACAGTTGATGGGAAAGAGTTCATGCAGAAGTACGACCGGCGCGGCTCACTCGCACCACGCGACATCGTGGCCCGTGCCATCGACAGCGAGATGAAGGAGCGGGGTGAAGAGCATGTATACCTGGATGTAACGCATAAGGATGCGGAAGAAACCAGGAGACACTTCCCCGGGATTTACGAGAAATGCCTCACCTATGGCATCGACATCACCCGTGACATGATACCGGTAGCGCCTGCAGCCCATTATCTCTGTGGTGGGATAGAGGTCGACCTGAACGGCTGCAGCAGTATCGGCCGGCTCTATGCCAATGGCGAGTGCGCCTGTACCGGCCTGCATGGTGCCAACCGGCTTGCCTCCAACTCGCTGATAGAGGCGGTGGTGTTTGCCGACGCAGCTGCCCGCCACTCACTCCCGCTATTTAAGCACTATCCACACAGGGAGGATATCCCAGCCTGGAATGCCGAGGGTACAAGCTCACCAGAGGAGATGGTGCTGATCACCCAGAGTTACAGGGAGGTGGGACAGCTGATGGCTTCATATGTGGGGATCGTTCGTTCCGATCTGCGGTTGCACCGTGCCTTGGATCGGCTGAACATCCTGTTCCGTGAAACGGAGGATTTTTTTCACCGCTCGGTGGTGTCGCGCGAGATCTGTGAACTACGCAACATCATCAAGGTGGGGTACATGGTGATTAAGCAGGCGATGGCACGCAAGGAGAGCAGAGGGTTACACTACACCATTGACTACCCGGATCCCAATCCCGATTCGGAGTTATAAATGTTAACAGGTTAGTAGGTTAGTATATTAGTATGTTAGTATGTTAGTATGTTAGTAGGTTAGATGTTTGGAGTTTAAAGATAAAAAGTTCAAAGCTGAATGCTGACAGCTGACAGCTAAAAAATAACCAAGAACGATGAACCTGGAACCAAAAAGCTTACAGCTTGTCACTTACTGCTAAAAGAGATTATTTTGAGAAAGAGCATCAACATAATGGGAATACTGATGGACCTCACCTCCCCAAAGGTAATGGGCATCCTCAACGTAACTCCCGACTCTTTCTTCTCAGGCAGCCGGAAGCAGTCGGAGGAGGAGATCCTGCAGCGTTGCCTCCAGATAATAGAGGAGGGAGGTACAATGATCGATGTGGGTGCTCAGTCAACGGCACCTGCCTCTGCCTTTCTCACAGCGAAGGAGGAGGCTGACAGGCTGATGCCGGCACTGAAGCTGATTCGCCGGGAGCTGCCGGAGGCCATTCTCTCAGTGGATACCTTCTATGCCGATGTGGCGAAGCAGGCTGTTGAGGAGTATGGGGTTCAGATCGTCAATGATATCTCGGGCGGGCAGATCGATCCGCGGATGTTCACGGTGATGGCTGAACTGAATGTTCCATATATTCTGATGCATATGCTGGGTACCCCGCAGACCATGCAGCAGCAGACCTCCTACGATCACCTCTACCAGGATATACTTTTCTTCTTCTCCGAACGTATCGCACATCTCAACAGCCTCGGAGTAAATGATGTGATCATTGATCCCGGTTTCGGTTTCAGCAAAACAGTGATGCAAAACTATGAACTGATGGCTTATCTTAAATATTTTCATATCTTTGATGAACCCATACTGGTAGGGATCTCGAGGAAATCGATGATTTACCGGTTGCTGGGGAGCTCGCCGGAGGAGAGCCTCAATGGTACCACCGTGCTCAATACCGTAGCTCTGCTCTCGGGAGCATCAATCCTCCGCGTACACGATGTGAAAGAGGCGGTGGAGTGTGTACAGCTAATAAGCCAATTAAAACAATTTGATCATCAACTTGCTCAATAGCTACCCTATGTTCGCACATTTCGGAATAAAAGATTTTATCGATGTACTGCTGGTGGCCTTCCTCCTCTATTATCTTTTCCGGTTGGTGAAGATCTCCGGATTGAGGCCGCTGTTCATCGGAATTCTTGTCTTCATGGTGATCTGGATCCTGGTGTCGCGTGTCTTCAACATGGTGTTGCTGGGTTCCATCCTCGATCAGTTTGTCAGCGTGGGGCTCTTCCTGCTGGTGATCCTCTTCCAGGATGAGATACGGCGTTTCCTGATGTCGCTCGGCTCCAAGAGGGGATGGAACTTCATCTCGAAGCTCTTCTTTCCGAACGACCGGCAAAAGAAAGACAACTCACACCTCACCGCGATTGTGCTGGCCTGCATGAACATGTCGAAAACCAATACCGGGGCACTGATCGCAATTCAGGGGGATATCCATCTGGGTCTTTATGAGCAGACCGGCGAGATTGTCAATGCTGAAATCTCCTCCCGCCTCGTCGAAAACATCTTTTTCAAAAACAGCCCCCTGCATGATGGTGCGATGATCGTGGTGGGTAACAGAATCAAAGCTGCCGGTTGCATCCTGCCCATCTCTCAGAATCCCAATATCCCGACCCACCTGGGTCTGAGACACAGGGCTGCTCTGGGCATCTCACAAGAGACCGATGCAAGGGTGATCATTGTCTCCGAAGAGAGGGGGAAAATCTCATTTGCGTCAAAAGGGCGTCTCAAGATGAACATCTCTCCCGAAGATCTACAGCGGCTGCTGCTGACTGATGAATAGCAGGGGAGGCTTCTGAAAAACAGGGATCACTACCAGGGCAGCGATGAGATCCACAAAAAAAAACGATTGTATTGAATGATTCTACAAGCACTCTCCATTATCAACTATAAAAACCTCAGGCAGGCTGAACTGCAGTTCTCTCCCAAGATAAACTGTTTCATAGGGAACAACGGGATGGGTAAAACAAATCTGTTGGATGCGGTCTATTATCTCTCGTTCTGTAAAAGCTACACCAATCCTATCGACTCGCAGATCATTTGCCATGATGCCGACGTATGCATGCTGCAGGGGCGTTACCTCACGGAGGAGGGGATTGAGGAAGAGGTTTACAGCGGTATCCGCCGCCGACAGAAAAAACAGTTCCGCCGCAACAAGAAAGAGTATGATCGGCTCTCCGATCATATCGGGATGATACCCCTGGTGATGATCTCTCCGGCCGATAACGAACTGATTACCGGTGTCAGTGAAGAGCGTCGCAAATTCATGGACATGGCCATCTCACAGTTCGACAGGGAGTATCTCCGTGCCCTTGTACGCTACAACAAGGCTCTTCAGCAGCGTAACGTGCTACTCAAAAATGAAGAGGGTTTGATCGATCCTGATCTGCTGGAGTTGTGGGAAGAGCAGTTGGTAGTTGAAGGCAACTATATCCACGGCGAGAGGAGAGCATTCATCGATGCTTTCACACCTATCTTCACCCATTTTTACGAACGCATCAGTCAATCGAGTGAAGATGTCTCTTTCGCCTATAATTCACAGCTCAACGATGACGATTTTTGCGAGAGACTCAAACGCAACAGGCAGCGCGACATCATCATCGGGCACACCACTACCGGTATCCATCGCGATGAGCTGGAGATGCTGTTGGAAGGGTATCCCATCAAGAAGGTTGGGTCGCAGGGGCAGAACAAGACATTTTTTGTATCTCTCAAACTGGCACAGTTCCACTTCCTGCTGCAAAAGGGTCATACCAGACCCATCCTGCTGCTCGATGACATCTTCGACAGGCTGGATGCCGCACGCGTGGAGGAGATTGTGAAGCTGGTATCAGGACCGGAGTTCGGACAGATATTTCTCTCCGACACCAACCGGGAATCGCTCGATCGGATCCTGCAGCGTACCGGCAACAACTCTCATATCTACAGCGTAGTTGATGGCGAGATAACACGGATAAACGAGTAGAATAATATGCAGAAGAAAAATGCTCAACCCCTGTCGGAGGTGCTCTCCGACTTCTTCGACAGCAATAGCCCGCTCAAAAAGAAGCTGGCCGAACACCGGGCAGTAAAGGGATGGTATGAGTTGTTGGGGGAGGGTGTCGCCAAATATACCCGCAATGCTTATTTCAGTCGCGGAGTGCTTTATGTGCAGCTATCATCATCGGTGTTACGTGCCGAGTTGTTGATGAACAAACAGGGGTTGGTTGAGAAGATCAACGAATATGCCGGGATGAACGTTATCCGTGATATCGTGCTGCGTTAGAGGGTGGATGTTCTTGTCAGAAGAAGGCTGAGACACCGAGGTAAAATCCGGAGGGGTGCGGCGAGTTTACGTGCTGCACCAGGTCGTAGTTGAGGGTGATATGTGATCTCCCTATTCGCAGGCCGCCGCCCACCACCAGAGAGGGGACCATCCCTCTGCTTTTTTCCTTCTCTCCGTTCGATTTATCGGTCATCGATGAATGGATATAGTTCAGTTCAGGCTGTGCGAAGAGAGCGATGAACCGGGTGGGATACAGATAACCGAAGAGGTTAGCCCCCAGCAGGTTGTTCCTGATTTCATAGTAGCTCGTGTTCGTACGGGTGTAATAGTATTTAACACCCGCTCCCGTTAACAGGTATTGATTCAGCTGGTATCCCACCTGCGGACCGATGCCCAGACGGGTATAGTTGCTGCTGAGCGACAACCCCAGGTCGGCACCGAAGCGAAGCTTCTTTCGATCGAATAGCGGGCGATCATCATCGTTTCTCTGCTTGTCTGTCACCCTGAGGGGTTCCGCTTCCGAGCGGTGGAATTGCCCGCCGGCACGATAGATATTCCGTTCATCATCGGCTGACACCCGGATGGTATCGTGACGGATCACCTGTGCTTCTGCGACGAGGGTGAAAAAAAAGAGGGAGAGAAGTAGAAGAAGCTGTTTCATACGTTATCAGACAGTGAGGGGAGGGAGAGGTTTAACCGAAAAAAAGAAGTTGAACCGGAATCCAACTTCTTTTTCTCTTTTCTCTTCCCAAAGAGGATTACTCTACAGGGGTTCCCTCTTCCGGTGCCGGTAGC
>CAZBFS010000121.1:0-5404 GCA_964491215.1 uncultured Proteiniphilum sp. | reverse complement strand
TCACTGAAGAACTCCTCACCGTCAACAAGTATCTTGGTGATCTCCTTACCGTTGACAGTGATCTTACCCTGGGCATCGATCTCTACACCGGGCATCTTCTTGAGCAGATCCTCCACCACGGCGCTCTCGGTCACCTTATAGGATGCCGCATTGTACTCCAGGGTATCCCCCCTGACAGCAATCTCAGCCGCCTTGGCGGTGACCACCGTTTCGGAGAGCAGGATGTTGTCACTGTTTAAAACAATATCGCCGAGCCTGACATTGGGTTGCTGTGCATTCACCTCTACGTTCCGGTATTCGTTGAGATAACCGATGTATGTGGCCTGTACAATATAGCTTCCCCGGCTCACCGGGATGGTGAACCGACCGTTTTCGTCGCTAGCCTTACCGGTAACGAAGGTGCTGTCGGCCTTTTTCAGTATGCGCACGTTGGCCAGCGACACCGGTTCTTCGGTATCCCTGTCGATAAGCCTTCCGGAGATGCTGTTGCCTGTTTCTGTCTGAGCAGATAATGATAGTATTGTACCGATAATGGTAATTAGTAAAAGCGATATTTTTTTCATTTTGTTTTCAACAAATAGGTGTTTAGTAGTTGATGTGATTCAACGGAAACTCAGCACAAAAATAATTTCTATAAGGGCTCATGACAAATGAAATAGATAAACCATGCGGTTTTATCGACCAATCGCCCTCTTTGATGGAGCAATGCTACAGCAGAAGGAAAGTAAGGTACAAAGATACCTTTGCCATCTCCATCTATTAGTCTGCCAAGGAGTAAAAGGTTCCGGCCTCGCGGCTCAGAGCTCCCGGGCCAGCTTGATCCACATGAAGTTGGCTTTCTCAGGCGTGATCTCCACCCATGCATCGAGTTGAAACTCAAAGCATACAGCCGAGGCGGTGGGGAGATTGTCGAGGCGCACCCCCATGTCATTGATCAGATCGGTTACACCAGGGTTGTGCCCCACGTAAAGGCAGCTGTTCACGTTGTCGGGCAGCTTGGAGAGGTTGTTGAGGATCCAGGCAGCAGGTGCAAAATAGAGGTTCTGGTCGGTCTGTATCATCTCTTCGGGATATCCGACACCCTGAGCCGCCAGGATAGCAGTTTCGTATGCTCTTCTGGCCGATGAGGTCAGTATCAGGTCAGGCTTACCGATACGATTGCCGATATAGGCTCCCATATCCCCGGAATTTTTCTGTCCCTTCTCAGTGAGTACACGGTCATAATCATCCTTGGCCATGGTATCTTGTTCGGCTTTGCCGTGCCGCAATATAATCAATCTTTTCATCACGATTCACTCTTTGTTTTGTGGCACAAAATTACGGATAATATTTCACATACGCTTTAGACAATTCTCTGTGAGAACAGAAAAAATAAGAATTAATCAAACCTTTCATCCTCTTTTTGCGTTTTATAACAAACCACTGCACTATGACCAGAAAAATCGCTAAAACAGTTGGCATCATTGCCGCCGCATTGCTGCTGCTGTTGATTGCGGCCTACCTCTACCGCTCCTTTACCCTGTCCGGCCGTATGGCAGCACCTAACGTGACCGGCCTGCTGATCACCGGCCTTATAGCGGGGGGGCTTATCACCTACCTGTGGGTACAGCTTCGCAGTGCCAGGAGATCAGTCTCGGGGGTACACAGTGAGTCACATACCGTGGTTGAGGGTGTGAAGCGTGTCTTCAAGATCGTGCTGGCCGAGGGTCAGCTCAATGAGATCTACAACTACGAGAATACAAAGAAGCTACTCAATTTCATCCCCTCCACAAAAAAAGCATTGGTGATTGTCCGTGCGCAGGTGATGATCGGTTATGATGTGGAGAAGTGCCGCTGGGAGATCAACGAGGAGCAGAAGATGGTGCGGCTGCTGGAGTTCCCAAAACCGGAGATCTTCTCGGTGGAGACCGATTTCAATTATTACTATTTCGAGGATGACCTGTTCAATTTCATCGGGCGAAGTGACCTGCAGAAGATACAGGAGCTGGCCAAAGAGCAGGTGAAGAAAGCGGCGCTGAAAAGTAACCTTACGAAGATCGCCGCCGACCAGATGAAGCTGCTGCTCAGCGAGGTGATCTCCGCCAATCACTGGCAGATAGAGAACCTGTCACTGATCGATGAGAATAGTTACCCTGAACCGGGAGATGAGAAATTGGATCACCATGAAGGAGCCGCAACCGGGCTGCCACCACATCAGCAGATGTCCTCCATGCTGAAAATGGGCAGGCTGATCAGCAAGGCAACAGCTCTGCTCAAACACTGACCCTGCATCATACAGATGAACAGTGGTCTTCCCTAAAAAGGGATACCACCGTTCCTGTTGTATCGTGATGCCGCCGGTTTACTCCCAGTTGAGCATCACCTTCCCGCATAGACCACTCTCCATTACATCGAACCCTTTCTGGAACTCATCTACATGAAAACGGTGGGTGATGATGGGTGTCAGGTCAATACCGGAGATGATCATCTGCTCCATCTGATACCATGTCTCCCACATCTCCCGACCATAGATACCTTTCAGTGTGAGCGCCTTGAAGATGATCTCATTCCAGTCGACCTGGGTGTTGTTGGGCAGGATGCCCAGCAGTGAGATCTTGGAGCCGTTATACATGCTTGCAATCATCTCGCGGAATCCGGCGGGTGAGCCCGACATCTCGAGTCCCACGTCAAAGCCGCGCATGTCCAGCTTCTGTACCGCCTGTGCGATGGTCTCCCCTTTCGAGGGGTTAATAGTGAGAGTGGCTCCCATCTTGCGGGCTATCTCGAGGCGGTAGTCACTCAGGTCACTCACCACGATATAGCGTGCACCGGCAAAGCGGCAGATGGCGGTGGCCATGCTGCCGATCAGACCCGCACCTGTGATCAACACATCCTCGGCAATCAGCGGGAAGGAGAGAGCGGTATGTGTGGCGTTGCCGAAGGGATCCATGATGGAGGCGATCTCGTCGGGGATGCGGGGGTCGAGCTTCACCACGTTGGCGGCCGGCAGTGAGAGGTACTCAGCAAAGGCACCGTCACGGTTCACTCCTACCCCGATGCTGTTCTCACAAACGTGGAGCTTACCGCGGCGGCAGTTACGACAGTGGCCGCAGGCAATGTGTCCTTCGCCCGTCACGCGGTCGCCCACCTTCAGGTTGCTCACGCCGCTACCCATGTCTACTATCTCACCCACGTACTCATGACCGATGGTCATGGGTGTCTTGATGGTCTTCTGTGACCAGTCGTCCCACTTGTAGATGTGCAGGTCGGTACCGCAGATCGATGTCTTTTTTATTTTGATCAGTACCTCATTCACACCGATGGGGGGAACAGGAACCTCTTCCATCCAGATGCCTCTCTCGGGACGCAGTTTTACCAGTGCTTTCATATGTTTCAGCTATTAGCCGTCAGTTATAAGCTGTAAGCTTTCTGTACCAATAGAGTCAGCAGACAGCGGTTTGATTTTTAGCTTTCAGCAGTTGTTAAATTATTTCCAGTTTTTTACCCACTTTGATGAAGGCGGCGATGGCCCTGTCGAGGTGGTCACTCGTGTGGCCGGCGGAGAGCTGCACACGGATGCGAGCCTGCTCTTTCGGTACCACAGGGTAATAGAAGCCGGTGACATAGATGCCCTCCTCCAGCAGCTCGGCAGCGAACTGTTGCGATAGCTTGGCATCATACAGCATCACGGCACAGATCGCCGACTCTGTGGGTTTGATGTCGAAGCCGGCATCCATCATGCGACTCACGAAATAGTCCACATTCTCGTGAAGCTTCTCCTGTAGCTCGTTGGACTCCTGCAAGAGACGAAACGCCTCAATGCCTGCAGCCGCCACAAGGGGTGGTATGGAGTTGGAGAAGAGATAGGGACGGGAGCGCTGGCGCAGCATGTCGATGATCTCCTGCTGTCCGGTGGTAAATCCGCCAATGGCACCGCCGAATGCCTTGCCGAGGGTACCGGTGATAATGTCCACCTTGCCCAGTATGTTGTACAGTTCAGTGACCCCTTTACCGGTCCTGCCCACCACGCCGGCGTGACCATGTTAGTTCGCATCACCGCGATACCGTACTGTTCGGCCAGCTCCATGATGCGATCGAGAGGTGCCACGTTGCCATCCATTGAAAAGACACCGTCGGTGACAATGATACGGAACCGCTGCGCCTGTGCTTCCTTCAGCTTCTCTTCCAAGTCTGCCATGTCGGCGTTGGCGTAACGATAGCGCTTTGCCTTGCAGAGCCGCACACCATCTATGATTGAGGCGTGGTTGAGTGCATCGGAGATGATGGCATCCTCGTCGGTGAAAAGGGGTTCAAAGAGGCCGCCATTGGCATCAAAGCAGGCAGCGTAAAGGATGGTATCGTCGGTGCCGAAAAAACGGCTGATGGTCTCCTCCAGCTGCTTGTGGTAATCCTGCGTGCCGCAGATGAAGCGTACCGACGACATGCCATAACCACGTTCTTGCAGTGCATTGGATGCCGCTTCGATCAGCTGCGGGTGGTCGGAGAGTCCCAGGTAGTTGTTGGCGCAGAAGTTGAGCACCTGCTGTCCCGACTCCACCCTGATCTCCGCCCGCTGGGGAGTGACGATAATTCGTTCCCGTTTGTAGAGTCCTGCCTCCTCAATCGCCTTCAATTCGGTCTGCAGGTGTTGTTGCATTTTTCCGTACATGGTTTTTCAATATTTTGTTTTTGGTTCAAAGTTTATAGTTCGAAGTTCAATGATCAAAACTCATCGCTCACCGCTAACCGATATCTGCCTCGTCTGTGAGGGAAGAGGGGAGCGATTTCTTCGCTTTCACGCCCAGTTCGCGTAGCTTCTCCGCCTGTCCGATCAGGTTGCCCCTACCCGACTTGAGCTGTCCGTATGCATTGTCGTAGCTGCGTCGTGCCCGGTCGAGATGGGTGTCGATCTCGGTGAGGGAGCCGACGAAGTTGACCAGCTTGTCGTAAAGGGCCGCACCTCTTTCGGCGATCTCGATGGCATTGCGGTTCTGATACTCCCGTTTCCATAGATCGGCAATCAGCTTGAGAGCGGCAATCAGGTTGGTGGGACTGATGAGCAGTATCTTCCTGTCGTAGGCATACTGCCACAACGACTCCTCATGCTGCAGCGCCAGCAGGTAAGCCGGCTCGTTGGGGATGAACATCATCACGAAATCGAGTGACATGGCATACTCCTGGTAGCTCTTGCGGCTCAGCTCGTCGATATGACGCCGCACGGAGCGCAGGTGCTCGCTTATGAGTCGTTTCTGCTCCTCCGCATCATCACTGCCCACATAGTTGGCATAGGCGGTGAGCGACACCTTGGCATCGATGATCACCCGCCGCTCGTCGGGATAGGCGATGATCACATCGGGCTGCATGCGGCTGCCCTGCTCGTTGGTGAGGGTGTTTCCGTCGGCATCACGCAGGAACGCCTGCACGA
>CAZBFS010000120.1:0-5493 GCA_964491215.1 uncultured Proteiniphilum sp. | reverse complement strand
GCAGGATCTCGTTGAGGGTCTCATCGGCAGCCATCCCGTCGCGGAAAGGCATCCGTCCCGGGTCCACACCCTTCACGACGGAGACGAAGTAGTCCTGCGTGAACTGCGGCATGATCTTATCTTCTGAGTAATGGTGGTGGATGCCGTTGGCCATCCAGATCTGTTTCAGGTAGGTCTCAAACAGCTTCCACTGTTCAGATGACTTGTCGCCCATATAGTTTTCATACACACCTTCGCATACGCGGCGGATGGTGAGGTTGTAACGGTTGTGCTGGTCCCAGAGGATGTCACGTCCTTCCAGGGCTGCCTGTGACAGGTAATATATAAGCTCCTTCTGCTGAAGGGAGAGGCTGTTGAATCCCGGTACGGGGTAACGCAGGATCTCGATGTCGGCAAAGCGGTCTACCTTGTATTCAAAGGTGGGGTCGATGCCGTCGTCTGCCGGTCCGTTGCCGGCTTGTTTACCCTGGGTGCAGGCACCCAGCAGGAAGAGTGATGTGAGCATGTAGATAACTTTCTTCATAATCAGTTTGTTTTATACTTGTAAGATACGTTCGCCAGCTCTTCGTTGGCTTGGGTGATCTTCTTCTTCAGGTTCGCCTTATAGGCTGTCAGCTTCTGCTGTGCCGACTCGTCAGCGGTGGCGATCACCTGTAGGGCCAGGATGGCTGCGTTGAGTGCAGCGTTGATGCCGACGGTGGCTACCGGGATGCCGGGAGGCATCTGGACGATGGACAGCAGGGCATCCAGTCCGTCGAGAGAGGCTCTGATTGGTACCCCGATCACCGGCAGGGTGGTCATCGAGGCAATCACCCCCGGCAGGTGTGCAGCCATACCGGCAGCGGCAATGATTACCCTGATACCCCTTTCATTTGCTCCTTTGGCAAACGTCTCCACCTCTTCGGGTGTGCGGTGTGCCGAGAGGGCGTTGATCTCGAAGGGGATCTCCATTTCGTTGAGGAACTGAGCTGCTTTTTCCATGACTGGCAGATCGGAAGTGCTGCCCATGATGATGCTAACCAATGGCTTCATATCAATTTTTCAAATGTTGTGATGAATAAAAAAGGGAACCACTTCCGGTTAGGATAAGTGATTCCCTGCAGGATATCGTTTGTTTACTTGCCTGTGAACTCCTTGTAGGCGGCGGCAGACATCAACTGATCCAGTTCAGCAGCATCCTTCAGGGCTACCCGTATGATCCATCCCTCACCAAAGGGATCGCTGTTAACCAGCTCCGGAGCATTGTCTAGCTTGGCGTTCACTTCCAGCACTTCTCCGGCTACCGGCATCATAAGGTCTGAGACGGTTTTTACAGCCTCAATGCTGCCAAACACCTCGCCTTGCGACAGGTTCTCACCTTCGCTGGTTACATCCACGTAAACAATCTCACCCAGTTCATCCTGGGCGAAATCGGTGATGCCAACATAGGCTTCGCTGCCTTCCAGGCGCACCCACTCATGGTCAGAGGAATACTTCAGATTTTCGGGAAAATTCATAGCAATCGCAGTTTAGTAATTATTATTTGATTGGGTAAATGTAATACAATATTTTTGAATGTCAAAGAGACAAATACCGATTTATGTCATATTGCCGTTCCGCCCCAGACAAAGAGAAATGAAACCAGGAAACCAAGCAGGAATCCGGCGATCACCTGGTGTAGCGTATGTCGCCGCAGGATAAGCCGGGAGGTGCCAACCAAACCGGCAATGATAAATAAACCCATGAACATGTAATAGGGATTTGAGCGCTCCACGAAATAGCTGACCGCCATGGCACCGCCAATGAGTCCCCCCACACCAAACATGTGGGCACTGATCTTCCATGTGAGGGTGATCAGGATGGCAATCACCATGATTGCCACCGAGGCGGCCATAATCATCAGGAACCATACCGGCATGCCCATCCTGAAGTAGTAGACGATCATGGCGGAGTAGGAGATGAGCGTGATCAGGTATGGGTAAAAGCGTTCCCGCCGATGCTTCAGTGAGAGGTCGGATATGATCCGCATGCGGTAGAGCATGAAGATGAGCAGTCCCGGGATTGCGAAGGAGAAGAGTATCACCGGTATGATGATCTTCCAGAATTGTGGCAGATAGATCATACCGAAATAGGTATAGACAAAAATAAGCATCACCCCGTAGGTGGGCATCAGCAAGGGTTGGAATATGGTTGATATTACATGTGAGATCGTTTTCATTCTGATGGGTTTCCTTTTGATAAACTGACAAAGTTATATTTTTTTTCGTAAACGAGAGACAGGAATATTCAATTGTTCACGGTATTTAGCAACGGTGCGACGGGCAATCAGATAACCTTTTTCGTTGAGGATCCGGGTGAGCTGGTCGTCGGTCAATGGCCGCTTCTGGTTTTCAGCGTCGATGCTCTCTTTCAGTATCTTCTTTACTTCTCTCGATGATATATCCTCTCCGCCAGCGGTTTGCATCGCTTCTGAGAAGAAATACTTCAGAGGGTAGATGCCGTTATTGGTTTGTACATACTTGCTGTTGCTTACCCGTGAGACGGTGGAGATATCGAAACCGGTTCGTTCTGCCACATCTTTGAGCACCATCGGTTTGAGCTGTGACTCATCCTCATTCAGGAAAAAATCATACTGTAGGCTTACAATCGCTTCCATGGTACGTTGCAGTGTGTTTTGTCGTTGCTTCACCGCATCGATAAACCATTTTGCTGAATCGACCTTCTGTTTCATGAACAGCATTGCCTGCTTGTCGTCGGCAGACATGCTCTCCCGGTTCTCATGATACCCTTTGAGCATCTGGGAGAAGCTATTGTTCACCTTCAGACTGGGAATATTGCTGTTGTTGAGATGGATGGTCACCTGCCCGTTGTAGGAGTCGACCAGAAAGTCGGGGGTGATGTTGTTCATGGCTGTCTGCATGGCACCTCCCATGGTGTTGCCCGGTTTGGGATTGAGTGAGGTGATCTCTTCAATGGCATCCCGAAGATCATCCGGTATGATGCTCATCTGTTGAATGATCTTGTCGTAATGCTTCCGTGAAAATTCTTCGAAATAATCGGTCAGAATAGCTTCTGCCAGTTTAACCGGGCCGATGGGTTCCTTCCTTGCCAGCTGCAGCAGCAGGCACTCCTGTAGGTTGCGTGCTCCCACACCGGCAGGGTCCAGTTCCTGTATCTCATAGAGCAGGTCCTCCAGTTGCAGTGGTGTCACCTCCATCTGTTGCTGGAAGAGCAGATCGTCGGAGATGGCTTGTAGATCGCGCAGCAGGTAGCCATTTTCATCGAGGTTGCCGATGATGTAGGTGGCGATGGTGTGGCGTCGCTCATCCAGGTCGAGGAGGCTGAGCTGTTCGAGGAGGGAATCGATCAGAGACTGGTCGTCATAATAGCTTATTTCAATGAAGTTAGGTTCATTTCTGTGATCTCGTTGACTCATGTGAAAATCGGGGATCTCTTCATCGGAGAGATAATCACCCAGCATGATCTCATCCTGTGTGATCTCATCTTCCATCTCTTGCTCCTCCTCCTTCTCGTTCAACAGATCATCGTTTCCCGTTTCCAGTGCGGGATTATCCTCCACCTCCTGTTTGATGCGGTCTTCCACCTCCACGGTGTTCAGTTCCACCAGCTTGATCACCTGCATCTGCAGCGGAGAAAGTCGCTGTGTCTGTTTTAGTTCCTGTTGCTGTTTCAGCGCCATAATTATGGGATAATTTGAAAACAAAGATAGAGATTTCTCATCCAAAAAACAATCATCACCGACCGGCTTGAAACAGAATCTGCAGAGAGGGTTGATTAAAAATGCGGCACTTTACACAAATTTAAAACTTTTTATTACCTTTGAATCACTAAATAGAGATCACAATGATATTCAAATTTCTTATTGTTTCCGATGAAGTGGAGGACTTCAGAAGAGAAATAACCATTGATTCAGATGCCACATTCCTTGATTTATATAAGGTAATTGTGGGGTGTACCGGATTCAGTGACAAGGAGATGGCGTCTTTCTTTCTGTGCGACAACAAATGGCGCAAAGAAAAGGAGATCACACTTGTAGAGATGGATACCTATTCCGACGAAGATTCCTTCATCATGGAGGAATGTGTGTTGAGTGATTTTCTGGAAGATGAGAAGCAAAAAATGATGTTCGTGTTTGATTACCTGACCGAAAGGGCACTTTATATTGAACTGTCGGAGATTATTACCGGGAAAAACCAAAAACAACCGCTCTGTACCTTCTCCGCTGGAGAGGCTCCAAGGCAGATGATGACACCTGAGGAGATCAAGGCAGACTCACTGTCGTTTGATACGGGTGAAATCTTTTATGGCGATGAGAGCTTCGATATCGAGGAGCTTGACAAGGAAGGTTTTGAAGGCCTGGATGCATTAAACAGCGATTTGAGTGAGGGGGATCTTTATTAGCAGTGATTTATCATGAATACCCTACTCCTGTTGCTCGGCCCCACGGGTGTGGGGAAGACCGAATGGAGCATCCGCCTTGCAACTACCCTCAACGTACCTGTGGTGTCGGCAGACTCACGGCAGGTTTATCGCGGCATGCAGATCGCCACGGCTGCACCAACCCCTGAGCAACAGAAACAGATACCTCACTTTTTCGTAGGAGAGCTCTCTCCGGAAACCTATTACAGTGCCAGTGCCTATGAGCAGGATGTGCTCTCCCTCTTGAAGGAGCTCTTTGAAGAGCACCCGGTGGTGATCCTGTCTGGTGGTTCCATGATGTATATCGATGCCGTTTGCAAGGGGATGGATGAGTTACCCACGGTGGATGAGACGTTGCGCTTCGAACTGCAGGAACTTTACCAACGGGAGGGGCTGGATCCAATTCGTCAACAGCTGAAAATACTTGATCCGGTGTTCTACAATCAGGTAGATCTTAAGAATCCCAAACGGGTGATTCATGCCCTTGAGATCTGTCTCATGGCCGGTAAGCCCTATTCGACGTTACGCACCAATCCCGGCAAGAAGAGACCATTCCGGATTGTGAAGATCGGATTCACCCGCGATCGTGAAGAGCTCTACAACCGCATCAACCGCCGCGTGGATGCAATGGTGGAGGAGGGATTGGTTGAGGAGGCCCGCGGCTTTTATCCGTTGCGTCATCTCAATGCACTTAACACCGTTGGGTATAAAGAGCTGTTTCGTTTTTTCGACGGCGACTGGAGCCTGGAACAGGCCATCGAAAAGATCAAACAACACTCCCGCAACTATGCCCGCAAGCAGCTCACCTGGTTTAACAGAGACAAAGAGATACACTGGATCAATCTTTCTGAACCGGAGAGTGATGTGATGGCATCGGCATCGCGGTTGTTGGAAGGGGAGCTGTGATCATTCTCTGTTTCTTACCGGATCACCCCATTTTTACCATAATTTTTTGTGGTCTGTTGTTGGTTAATTGGGATAATTGTGCTACTTTTGCATCACTTTTCTGAGAGGTAAACAAAATTCTTCAGTAGCTCAGTCGGTTAGAGCATCTGACTGTTAATCAGAGGGTCG
>CAZBFS010000119.1:4491-5547 GCA_964491215.1 uncultured Proteiniphilum sp. | reverse complement strand
GTGAACTAAAAAAGAGATATCCTACCTGCTATCACCAGGATGCCTCCTTTCAGGAATATGGCTACGGTGCTACCATGGTCACTATCAAGTAAACAACAACTAAAGATATGAAGAAATCAATCCTTTTGCTCAGTGTGATGATCCTGTTGTCAGGCTGTGACATCATGACCAAGATTGGCGGTGCCTACCAGCTAGCCCAGAGTGAGTACCGCTACCACTCACTCAACAACATCCAGCTCTCCGGGCTTAACCTGGGTGATGCCTCTGGTATCTCGCTCTCCAACCTGGCCACCATCGCCACCATCCTTTCGGGTGGCTCAGGGATGCAAACCATTCCTTTCAGCATGACGCTCAATATGGATGTCACCAACCCCAACACCACCGCGGCTTTTCTCGATGCACTCGATTATGCCATCCAGATCAACGAGATGGAGTTCGTGGAGGGTAAGATGGATATCCCCATCCGGATTGAACCGGGTGAGACCAAGGTAATAGGGGTACCCATCAGCGTGGACCTGAAAGGACTCATGAACCGCTACTCGCAGGAGCGGGTAACCAGTGAGATGAGTGGCTTCCTGGGTATCACACCCAACGAAACATCCGTATCGGTGAAGCTCTGGCCCAAATTTTACGTGGGCGAGACACTGGTGAAGGTGCCGGCCCCCATACCGGTGGTCTTCAACTTCGGTGGCAAATAAAGCTGGTGATGGAGAGAACCACCAAGCAGCAACGACACGAAGCCATTACCCGTATCCTCGAAAGCAGATCGATCGACAGCCAGGAGGAGTTGTTGCGACGTCTTGCAGAGGAGGGTATTAAACTGACACAAGCCACCCTCTCGCGCGATTTCAGGGAGATGAAGATCGCCAAAACACCCGACAATGCCGGCAACTACTTCTATCGGTTACCGGGGATACAGCTGTCACAGACACAAAAGGGAAAGCAGGGGCTCATGGCCCCTTTTGTACGTCATGGGCTGCTCAATATTGATTTCTCAGGTCAGATGGCAGTGATGAAAGTACCTGTCGGCTACGCAAAAGGCATAGCCAGTGACAT
>CAZBFS010000119.1:0-4481 GCA_964491215.1 uncultured Proteiniphilum sp. | reverse complement strand
CAACATCAACGGTGTGATGGGCACCATTGCCGGCCACGATACGGTGTTAATGATCCTCTACGAGCATGCCGATAAATCTGAAATCCTCCATGCTCTGAAACTGCTCTTCGACTCATAGTTCTGTTCGTGGCACCTCCTCGAAGAGGATACGTGCGCGACAAGCAATACCCTTATCACCTGTTACAATCTGGAATTGGAAATCACCTGTTGCCAGTTCTTGCCTGTATACCTCTCCGGCATCCCCAAACATGATCTCCTTCAGGAAATTGATCTCAAAGCGACGGATATGGTGATTCCGGTAGTAATCAAGTGAGAAACAGTCTGATAGCCATTGCACATAGTTAAGGCTATTGGCATGGCTGTTGATGTCGATGTCACTATACTTCACCTGAAAGCTGTTGGCCACCTCACCCGCAACATTCGGAATACGTCCCGGTTCACCGATGGGTGTGGACTCATTCACCACAAAACGATGCATCCCCGGCAGTGTATCGAGCTGCACACTACGGCGCGTCATCATATCAATTACCGCCCAGGAGGAGGCAGCATGGCCTATCACCCTTCCTGTACCATCAAACAGCCGGAAGTTACGGCTGGTGAAGGCAGTGCCGATATTCTCGATCCAGGTATCAATGCTCAGGGTATCACTCTCATCAGGTATCCTATCCATATCAATTACCAGACGCGAGAGCACCCAGGTGTAGTTGTCGCTCTGCAGCTCCAGCAAGCCAAAGCCGTTTTCATCGGCATTGCGGCCGGCGGTGATCAGCACGTAGTTTGTAAGCGAACTAAGTGACAGACGGCGGCGGAAGTCGATATCCTGTGCCTCTATATCATAACGATAGCTTTTCTTTGCACTCATTTTATTATCTTGTTGAACTGCAAAAGTAATCATTATTTGCCGTGCAGGCAGCAACTCATCCCGCTCAATTTGCACCATTGTGCAGAATTGATATTATCGCTATCTTTGTGCTAAGCATCATAAACCGGTCACACAATAGAGAAGAATGAAATCCATCAAAGAACATTACCGCATCGGCAATGGGCCATACAGCAGCAACACTACCGGCAAGGGTCACCTCACCGATGTGGCGGGAGTGACAATGTTAAGTGGTCAACATATCCTGTTACCTCTTTTTACGCCCGTCGCATACTTTTATTGTATCACTGCCGTTATATAAGCGGTATTACGTAATCAACCAACTGTTAAACAAAGATGATAGACTATATCAAAGGAGCGGTGGCTGAGCTGACACCCGCCAACGTGATAATTGAGTGTGGTGGGATAGGCTACCAAATGCATATCTCCCTTAACACCTTTGCCGCCATCAACGGCAAGGCGGAGACCAGGCTCTACGTGTACGAGTCGATCAGGGAAGATGCCCACCTGCTGTTCGGCTTCGCGGAGAAGCATGAGCGGGAACTGTTCCTCCTTTTGATCAGTGTCTCAGGTGTGGGACCCGGTACGGCCAGAATGATCCTCTCCTCCCTGAGTTCACGCGAGCTGGAGAGCGTGATCGCATCGGGTGATGCCATCCAGCTCCAGTCGGTGAAAGGGATCGGTGCCAAAACGGCACAACGGATCATTGTTGATTTGAAGGACAAGATTCGATTCAACGACGATGGACCCATAACGCTTTCGACAAAAGAGGGTCTCACCGCAACCGGACAGTCTGCAGTCTCCGCACTGGTGATGCTCGGCTTTGTACAGACAACTTCACAGAAGGTGGTCTCCAAAATCATCAGGGAAGATTCCTCTCTGCCGGTTGAAGGTGTGATAAAGGAAGCATTGAAGAGACTCTGACAGTTGCCGGTTACGTAATACGCATTTTTGGCAACAAAAATCGTAATGGCAGTGGTCTCTTTAGAAAAATCCTATCTTTCATTTGCACTCCTGTTTCTGTTCCTACTGAACGGAACGGTGTCGCTTTATGCTCAGCAGCAACCGGCTGAGCTAAGCACCGTGGTGCGATATGATCCTTCTACGGGACTCTACATCTTCGAGAAAAGAATTGGTGAACACCTGCTGGCTACACCCATGACCATGACGCAAAAGGAGTACATGGCTTATCGGTTGCGAGAGATACAGGGCAACTACTTCAGAGAACGCAGCCGGGAGAGCACCAACAACACCAATCCCGTCAATAACCCTTTCACGTTTACCGGCTTAAGGAAAGAACCACAATCACCCACCTCACTCTTTGGACCGGGAGGTGTGCAGCTCACCACTCAGGGATCGGTTGAGATCACAGCCGGCATGAAACGAGATGTGACCGACAATCCCACCCTCCCGTTGCGTGCACGTAAGCGCAACATGTTCAATTTCGACCAGCAGATACAGCTCAACCTAAACGCAAAAGTTGGGAATAAGATCGATTTCAATGTAAATTACGACAGTGAAGCTACCTTCGACTACCGCAGCAAAGAACTCAAACTCGCCTACCGGGGTGATGAAGATGAAATCATTCGCAACATAGAAGCGGGCAATGTGGGTATGACAACCTCCAACCCTTTAATCGACGGCGGTGCTGCCCTGTTCGGCATCAAGGCGGATCTGCAGTTCGGCAAACTGCAGGTGAACACACTCTTCTCACGGCAGCAGTCAGAGGTACAGACCATCAACAGCAGCGGGGGAAGACAGATCACCCCCTTCTCGTTTAGTGCCGACAAATACGATGAAAACCGCCACTTCTTCCTTTCACACTGGTTTCGTGACAATTACGACCAGGCTATGAGCAGCATCCCCTATGTACGTTCACCCGTCTCAATCACCCGTATCGAGGTATGGGTCACCAATCGGCAGGGAGATTACAGTCAGGTGAGAAATATCGTTGCGCTAGCCGACCTGGGTGAACACAACAACATACACAACGCCAGGTGGCAACCACAGGGGACAGAAGAACTCCCTCACAACCGGGGCAACACACTCTATGATGCATTGACCACCACTTATGCCGGAATACGCAACATCCGTGAGGGGATGACACTCTTACCAGGAGACGTGGTGAACGGAACAGATTATGAGAAACTGGAAAATGCCCGGTTGCTCAAACAGTCAGAGTATAGCTTCCAGCCGCAGCTCGGCTACCTCTCCCTCTCCATGCCGCTGCAACCGGATGAGGTGTTGGCAGTAGCCTTCGAATACAGCTACGGAGGAGAGGTCTATCAGGTAGGCGAGTTCTCGGCCGACATAGGTGCAGTAAGCGGACAAGATGCGTTGTTTCTGAAGCTGCTCAAGCCGGTCTCACTCTCTCCCTCATCTCCCGTGTGGGATCTGATGATGAAAAATATCTACTCATTGGGAAATAGCGCTTATAATCTTGAGGCAGATCACTTCCGGCTGGAGATCACACGTCAGAGTGACTCCAGTGGTGTATACCTGAATTATCTTCCCGGCAGCGGCATCGACAATGAGCTACTTCTACGGGTGATGCAACTCGACAGGCTGAATGAACGGGATGACCCCTACCCTGACGGTCTTTTCGATTTTCTCGAGGGATACACCGTTAACGCCCAAAACGGGAAAATCATTTTTCCGGTGACGGAACCGTTTGGATCACATCTGAAAAAGATGATCGGGAATGGGGTTGTCGCCGAAAAGTTTCTTTTTCAGGAGCTGTATGACTCCACCCGTACGGTTGCCCGACAACTTGCTGAACAGAACAAGTTTCTCATAAGTGGGGAGTACAGTACCTCATCAGATGCTGTAATCAGTCTTAACGCGATGAACGTGGCACGTGGATCGGTGAAGGTCACCGCCGGAGGTCTCACCCTCACAGAGGGTGTCGACTATACGGTAGACTATCTCTCAGGTACTGTCACGATCCTGAACCGCTCACTGCTGGATGCCGGCACACCGCTCAATGTGACAATGGAAGAGCGTACCTTTTCACAGATGCAGCGCAAGACGCTGACGGGTGTGAACCTGCTCTACACCTTTAACAAAGAGCTCTCTCTGGGGGCCACCCTGATGCACTATACCGAGAAGCCGCTGATCGTGAAGACAGCTTTTGGTGAGGAGGCAACAAGAAACTTGCTGTGGGGGTCCAACCTGAGCTGGAGGAAGGAATCGATCGCGCTGACCAACCTGCTTGACCTCCTCCCCTTCACCGATGCAACCACGCCATCACAGCTCACGGCAGACCTGGCATTTGCACAGATGATACCAGGTCACTACAGCAACCAGTATACAGGAGGGTACTCCTACCTGGATGATTTCGAATCGGCAGCCTCAATTATCGACCTGCGTTCACCTTACGCCTGGTCGCTCGCCGCCACACCAGTCGACAATAGTGCAAATGCTCTTTTTCCGGAAGGGGTCCTCACCAATAATATTGAAAATGGCAAGAACAGAGCGCTGCTCGCATGGTACTATATCGATGGCATCTTTACCCGCAAGAACTCCTCACTGACACCCGCTCACATCAGGAATGACCCTGATCAGCTCTCCGACCACCGGGTAAGGGAGATCTACGAACAGG